>JAGAUM010000225.1 GCA_017620795.1 Clostridia bacterium | reverse complement strand
CATCAAGGTATTCCCGGGTGAAGCCTTTGGTCCCAAGATTATCAAAGCCATCAAGGGTCCCGTTCCTCAGGCAGAGTTGATGCCCACCGGCGGTGTTGACATCAACAACGTAGCCGAGTGGATTCGCGCAGGTGCCGTTGCTGTTGGTGCAGGTAGCTCCTTGACCGGTGGCGCCAAGACCGGTGACTACGCTTCGATTACGAAAATCGGTAGAGAGTTCGTAGAACGCATCAATGAAGCAAGAGCATAATAAAAAGAGCCCTTTGGGGCTCTTTTTTTATGGAATCAATAACGCTACATGGGGTGTTAGGTTGTCGTCCTCGGTCAGGTGATTGAGGGCGGCAATCTTTTTTGGACAGCTTCCGTACCGCTTAGCAATATTCCACAGACTGTCACCTTCCTGAGTGAAATAAATCACCATGCGGGACTCCTTCGGGGTCGCCTCTTCGCAGGGAAGAAGCTCGGTCACCAAGGTATGCTCCTCACAACAAACGGTGGTGACTGCCAGCTTCAGTGTGGCGCGGAGCTCCAAACCTCCGTCAGGTTGCAGGGTGTAGCCTGCATGCTCACAAAGGGGAGAAGCAGTGACTTGCTCCTTGGACAAAGCACCGCTTTCTTGGGTGATGCTAAAGGGTACTGTGGCATAAAAAGACTCGGCACCGCCGTCCGGTTCGCATAGAAGTAAGGCAGAGACCGAAAGCTCTCCCGAATGGGTTATAGCGCCTTGTTCCACTGTACAGTCGGTCATGCGCGGTGTAGCGGTCAGGGAGCAGACCTCCAACACCCCACGGGCAGGCAACATCTGGCGGATGTTTTGGCTTAACACCTCCTGCTGACAGGTGCAGACGGTGCGATGGGTGTCTGTCTGTAAGGTGACAGGCGTATTTAGTCCGAAGGCGTCGGCAACCGTTTCGCAGGTTTCCTGATTGCAGGCGTCCGCCGCCAGACGGAAGGAGAACCGAAGACTTAACAGACAAGCGTCCCCGTCCGAATCCTCCAAAAGCCCCACCTCAAACCGATTAGGTAGGACGCTTAAATGGCAGTAAGAACCTTCTCTTAAATCGTCGGCATGGAGGACTTCGGTAAAGGGAAGCTCATGCTCCATCCGTGCCACCGAGCAGGGGTCGGTATCGGGCAGGTATAAGGTCTCTCCCCGTACTACGCCTGTGACGGCAATCCGCTCGTTAATGGCTTGGTATTCCTGCAAGATTACCGTCGGTTCTACCGACAACAGCTCCCGAATGGGGGCGCTGTGGGCAGGAAGCTCCAGCTGTTCTAAAAACTCCACCGTGCGGTCAGCAACCGATACCGTCTCGCAATAGGAAAAGGGCTTGGTTAAAATCCGCAGGTTTTCCTCTTCTTCGGGGCAGAGGAGTTGTACCTTCTGATGGCTCTGTAAAGTACAGTGCACCGATAAGGTGACCCGAACATTGACCTTCCGCCCGTTTAAAAGATTGCAGGCGGTGCGCAAAACGCTGACCTCGGGCAGGCAGACATCGCACGCACCGATGTCAAACACATCCGAAAAAGGCAACCGCAGTTCCATTGCCCGTGCGGTAGTCCCTTCTTCAGGCAGGTAGCAAAGATAGAGCAGTAAATCCCCTGAGACGCTCAGCCGACCTTGTCCTGCGTCTGCTTGATGCAAAACAGGCACAGCGGTGAGCTTTAATACTTTTTGAATGTCCGGCTTGATGTCAGGCACGATAAAGTCCTGCTCGGCTAAAATTTCTCCATGAAATGTCCGCAAGGCACTGCGGCAGTGAATGGTTTTATTGTCCATCGTTTTCACCCTCTCCTTTTCTTGTTATACCCTATGCCCCTTTGGGACAGAATATGATAAAAAGGAGTGGTTTTATGAATCTGATCCGCGGTCACGCCTATGCCGAGGAAAGTGGCATTTTAACGGTGTATATAGAGCCCTTTTTGACCGAAGCTTCCGACTTCGACCCCAAAACCAGTGTTCCCTTAAAAAAGCAACTTTCGGACTATGTACGTCGCCATGCCAAAGGCTTAAAGGTTCGGGGGATTGCCATTGTGGCAGGGGTGTCGCTGTTGGGCACCCTGACCCCTCAGGAACTGTATCGGTGGTCGAAAGACGGGCGGTTTTCCATGACCTATGTTTACTCGGGCAGTGTATCCGCCCAACTTCAGAATATTGATTTGGCGAAAAACTCGTTAGACGAGGTATCGCCCAACTTCTTTAATATCAACCAAGACGGCACCTTAAGCCTGAACATTCCTGACAGTGGGTATGTGGCTTCCTTAAAAGCCAAGGGTTTGTCGGTGGTGCCCTTTATCAGCAACCACTGGAATCGGGGACTGGGGCAGACGGCAGTCTATAACCGTCACGCCCTGACCGATGAGATTGCCAAAGCCGTTTTGACCCATGACTTAGACGGAGTCAACGTGGACTTGGAAAACCTGACCCACACCGATCGGGACGCCCATACCGACTTTGTCCGTCAGCTTTGGAACAAACTCCCCAAGGACAAGACGGTCTGCGTCTCCGTTGCCGCTAACCCCTATGGCTATACCCAAGGCTGGCACGGCTCTTACGATTATAAGGCGCTGGGTGAAATTGCCGACTACCTCATGGTCATGGCTTATGACGAGAGCTTTGAAGGGGGCGAGGCTGGGCCAGTGGCAGGGACGGATTTTGTGGAAAAGTCCATTACCTATGCCCTGCGGTTTGTACCCAAAGAAAAACTGGTCTTGGGCATCCCTTTTTATGGGCGTTACTGGCGGCAGGGGGATTCGGTCGGTGGTCAGGCACTGACCTTAAAGCAAATCCGCCGCCTGCTTTCGGAGGTGGCGCATACCACCCATTATGATGAAAAAGAGCACTCGGTCAAAGCCACCTTCGCCCTGACCGAAGCCAAGACCATCGGCAACAAGACCTTAAAGGCAGGGCGCTATACCCTGTGGTATGAAAATGACCGTTCCATCAAAGAAAAGTTGGCACTGGTTTCCAAATATGACCTGCGCGGTGCAGGAAGCTGGAGCTTGGGACAGGAGGAGGCATCGGTCTGGGATTATTATAATCGCTGGCTCAACGGCACTTATTTTGCGGACATTTCGGGGTCCTTTGCGGCAGACCAGATTTTAGACGTGGTTCAAAACAACTGGATGATTGGCATTTCCGACGGGATTTTTGAGCCGGAGTCTTCTTTGACCCGTGGTCAGCTAGCGGCAGTGCTGACACGGTTTTTGGGCTTGCCCGACGCCGTTGGAAAAACATTTGCAGATGTTTCGGAGGAGCACTGGGCACACGGCTACATCGCCTCGGTCAGTGCGGCTGGGGTCATGGTCGGCACCGAACCGAATCGTTTCGAGCCTGACCGCGCGGTCACCCGAGGGGAGCTTTCTCAAGCCCTGTTTCGGATTTTAAAGCCCGAACCCCAATCAGGCTCCTCCTTTTCGGATGTGCCAAGCACCCATCCCTATGCCACTGCCATAGAAGCGCTGTATCAGATGGGGGTGCTATCGGGCGTGGGTGGTGGCAGGTTCGAGCCGAACCGCCCCGTCACCCGTGCCGAGGTCTGCGCCCTCCTTCTTCGCATAGACGGAGAGGTTGGCTCATAAGTTAGGTTATGAAGGTGATTCTATGTATGACTATGAACAGTTGAAAAAAACAGTAAACACCCTGCCTCATCAAGTCATCGGGCAGAGTGTTTTGCATCGGAATCTGTATCTTTTACGGGTGGGGAAAGGGTCAAGGCGTATCCTGCTTCATGCCGCCCATCACGGCTTGGAGCAAATCACCACCGAGGTGCTGATGCGTTTTTACTTTGAGTGTGTGGACGGCATCCAAAACCGTGACCCTTTGTTTTTGGAGCTGGCGGATCGCCTGACGCTGGACTTTGTTCCCATGGTCAACCCCGATGGGGTAGAGCTGGTGTTGCACGGCTTGTCAGGCGAGCATCCTTATTATTATGACTTAAAAGAAATGCTTAAAGGTCAGCGTCCGTCGGAGGTTTGGCAAGCCAACATCCGCAGTGTGGACTTAAACCATAACTATGACGCAGGGTTCGAGCGGTCCAAAGCCCTGTTAGAAGCTCAGGGTGTCACCGCACCGGGACCTACCCGTTACCCGGGTCCTTTCCCCGAAAGTGAGCCGGAAAGCCACGCCTTGGCAGAGCTGACCCGACAGCAGGACTATCACATGACCCTGTCCTTTCATGCCCAAGGGGAGGTTATTTACTACGGGTACTTAAACTATGCCCCTCCCGATGCGGAAGGCATCGGTCAAAAGCTGGCGGATGCGGCAGGCTATACCCTCGAAAAAGCCGAGGGCATTGTTGCACTCGGCGGTTATAAAGACTGGTATACCAAAGCCTTTCGACGGTGCGGATACACCGTGGAAGTGGGGCGGGGGAAGAACCCCTTGCCTGCTTCGGATTTGTCGGACATTTATCGGAAAATCAGACCCATGCTCCTTATGCTGTCAGCGTGCCAATCCACAGATAAGTAAGGTACATGAAAAAGAGGATACCACCGTTTAATCGGGTGTAGCGACGGTCTCCGTAAAGGGTGAATAACAACACACCGCTGACCATCAAAAAAAGGGCAGGCAGGTGATAGCTCATGAAAATCGGAGGAACGGGCAAGCCCTTTACCGATGCACTGGCGCCCACCACCATTAAGATGTTTAAGATTCCTGCGCCCAACAGGTTGCCGATGGAAAGCCCGTAAGCTTTTTTACGGATGGCAATGACGGTTGAGACCAGTTCGGGCAGCGCAGTGCCGATAGAGGTGAGGGTCAAGCCAATCACCATGGTCGGCAGTCCCCAAAGGGTGGCAATCTGCACGCCATAGGTGACCAGTAAATGCGCCCCTGCGGTGATGCCCACAACGCCCAACAAGAAAAACAGAATTTGTAACGCCAACGCTTTTTTGGAAGTGTCCGCCTCTACCTTCTTGGACGGATGCTTCTTTGCGTTTCGGACGTTACTGCACAAAAACAGGACAAACAGAGCCAAAAAGACCAGCCCCGAGCCTTGAGGGATGCCCGAAAAAAGCATGAGGTTCAGTCCCACAAAGAGCAAAGAGACTAAAAGCATCACGCAGTTTATGACCGTGGTGCTTTTTTCTTTGATTTCAGGTCGGGCGATGAAAAAGAGCAGGGCTAAAATCAAGCCGACGTTGGCGGCGATAGAGCCAAAGATATTGGACAACGCCATGGACGGTTCCCCAGCTATGGCAGATGCCACTGACACTGCCGCTTCAGGGAGCGTGGTGCAGATGCTGACCACCGTCACGCCAATGACCAGCTCGGAAACCCCGAACCGCCGTGCAAAGTAGCGTGCCGTGTCCACCAACCAGTCGGCACCCTTTAAAATCAGCAAGAGTCCGACCAAAAAGAGCAGATAGGGAAGTACCATTGTCATTTAAATCAACCTCGCAATCGTTCCGAAAGCCCCGAATAACGGGTCTCGGTCTGTGTATTTTCAACCATTTCACGGATGAGTTCTTCGTTGCCCACCAAGACCACCAAACGCTTGGCACGGGTCACAGCGGTGTAAAACAGGTTTCGGGTTAAAAGCCGTGGTGAGGTATGGAACAGGGGGAAAACCACCGCGTCATACTCACTGCCCTGACTCTTATGAACGGTAATGGCATAGGCCAACTCCAGCTCCTCCAATAAAGAGAAGGGGTATTCCGCCACCCGATCATCGTCAAAGACCACGGTCAGCTTTTCAGCCAAGGGCTTAATCTGGGTCAGGACCCCTGTGTCTCCGTTATAGACCCCCATGCCCGAGTCACTGCCGTCGGTCTTGGTCCATTCCAACTCATAGTTGTTTTTAATCTGCATCACCCGATCGCCAACCCGAAAGATGCGATTCTGGTGCTTATACTCCCGCTTTAAAATGGAGTGGGGGTTTAAGGCGTCCTGCAGTTTTCGGTTCAGCTCCCAGACCCCCAAAGGCGTTTTCTTGGTGGGGGAAAGCAACTGAATCTGTGGCGACGGCTCGCCTTTGAAAAAGGCAGGGAGGCGGTTTTCCACCAAGTCTAAAAGAAGGTCGGAAATCTCTTGGAAGCTACGGGCAGGAATGCAGAAAAAATCCTGCTCCCGTGTGCCATTTACAGGCATTTCCCCGTGGTTGATACGGTGGGCGTTCTGGACAATCAGGCTCTTTGCCGCCTGACGGAAAATCTTGTCCAGTGCTGTTACGGACACGACGCCACTGTCGATTAAATCCCGTAGCACATTCCCAGCACCGACGGCAGGGAGCTGGTCGGCGTCTCCCACCAAGACCACACGGGTGGAGGGGAGGGTCGCGTCCAGCAAAGAAGAAAAGAGTAAAATGTCCATCATGGACATCTCGTCTACAATCAGTACGTCCGCAGGGATAGGGTTATCCCGACGGCGGCGGAACAGGGGCGCATGCTCGTCATAAGAATACTCGGTTTCCAAGAGTCGGTGAACGGTCTTGGCTTCACGGCCGCAAAGGGACTCCATCCGTTTGGCGACACGGCCGGTGGGAGCGGCTAATGCCACCTTCTTGCCCCGCAGTTCGAAAAGACGGATAATGGCACGGACGATAGTGGTTTTGCCTGTACCTGGTCCGCCCGTTAAGACCATAACCCCATTTTGCAGGGCGGTTTCGCAGGCAGCAAGCTGTTGAGGGTCCAAGGTAAGACCCATTTCTTCTTCCAACAGGGACATTTCGTCCAAAGAAAGCTTGTCCTCGAAGGAAAGACCTGTGCGGAGCTTTAAGTCTGCGGCAACCGACGTTTCCGCTTCATGGAATCGGGGGAGGTAGACCGCTGCTTTGCGGACAACCAAATCGTCCTCTAAGGCGAGGCGAACCAATACATCTTCCACCTCGGCAGGGTCGGACTCAAAGGCTTTGGCGCCTTGGGCAATCAGAATCTCACGGGGCAGGTAGGTATGCCCGTTGGCGGCGGCTTGCTCTAACAAATGGCAAAGTCCGCCTCCCAACCGCTCGGGTGCGTTCTTGGCAAAGCCCATTTTAAGACCGATGGCATCCACTGTCAAAAAGCCGACACCAGGCAGGTCCCGTGCCAGCCGATAGGGGTTTTTCTGAATCACGCTGACGGCATCCAAACCGTAATGCTCCCAGACCCGTAAGGTCAGGGCGGCGCTGACACCGTACTTTTGTAAGAACAGGGCAAGGCTCTGCATGCCCATGTGCATGAAATAATCTTCCTGAATCTGTTTGGCTTTCGTCAAAGAAATACCGGGGACAGAGGATAGGGCAGTGGCATCGTTTTGAATGATGTTCATGGTATCGGCACCGAAGGCGTCTACAATCTTTCGTGCCGTTGCCATGCCGATTCCGCGGAAGAGTCCTGATGCCAAAAACTGCACCCAACCTTCACTCTCGGTGCTTTCTTCGATATTGACCAGATTTTTCACTTCCAGTTGCCGTCCGTAGATGGGATGGTCTTTGAAGTTGCCCTCCACCGTCAAGACCTGACCCGGATGCAGGGCAGGCAAAATCCCCACTACGGTCAGTGGGTCGGTGTCGTTGATATCAAGTTCGCAGACTGTAAACCCGTTTTCACGGTTGGCAAAAACAATCTCGGTCACAGTCCCCGTAATCTGCTCGTATCGCATCTTCGGACTCCTTTGGTAAAATCGTCACAACCGACTCGTCATAAAAAAGCCGTTTTAAGATTTCGGCATCTGAACGGTCGGCATAAATCGTAATTTTTTGGATGGGCAGGCGTCCGTTTTTCGCTTCGTATAACAACCGACGAGCCACCCACTCGCAACAAGCGCCACCGTTTAAGGTCGCAGTCAGTGAGACCTGACACCCATGACAGCGCTTTTTCTGATACAACGCATCATAAACGGTCAAGAGTATTGCACCAATACCATAGACCGCTAAAATACAGATGATGGCAAATCCCATAAAACCCCTCCTTCACTTTAGCATATGCAAAAGGAAAGAGGTGGGTGCACCACCTCTTGATTATAACATTATTTTTCCTGTTTTGCAACTACCCAAGCACGGCAGATGCGTAAAAATGATTCCCCCATCCCCAGTTTTTGAACCGTTTCTGCAGCGACCAGAGGCACGCACCCGATTTCCTGGTCATCCAATAAGAAGCGCACCTGTCCCAATTCTTGCCCCGCCTCTATGGGCGCCAGAACCGATTTGGGGATTTCGGTCACTTGGGTGACGGCATCCTTTTTGCCCTTGGGAAGCAGAGGGGAAAAGCTGGTTTGCGGAAGCAACGCCACTTCGGCAGACACCCCTTTTAGCACAGGGACATTGGCAAGGACTTGGGTGGTGTCCACGCCGTCGGCAATTTCAAAATTGGCAAAGCCGTAGTCCAAAAGTTCGGTGGCTTCCGCGAACCGCTCCTTGGAGGTGGGCGCACCCAAGACCACGGCAATCAGCTGCATCCCGTTACGGATGGCAGAGGCGGACAGGCAGAAGCCTGCTTCGGCAGTAGACCCTGTTTTGATGCCGTTTGCCCCTTTGTAAAACCGAATCAGCTTGTTGGTATTGGCAAGACCAAACGCCCCGTTTCGCAACGAATCGGTCCAGATTCCCAAGTAGGGCAGGATTTTTTCATGCTTTAACAGCTCTTTGGACATCAGGGCAATGTCGTAAGCAGTGGTCAGGTGATTGGGGTCGGGAAGGCCGTTGGTGTTACAAAAGGTGGTGTTCTTCATTCCCAATGCCGCCGCCCGCTCGTTCATCTGCTTGACAAAGGCTTCTTCCGTTCCGCAAAGATGCTCTGCCATGGCGACACAAGCGTCATTGGCAGAGGCAACGGCAATGGCTTTTAACATCTCAGACACGGGCATCTGCTCGCCTGCTTCTAAGTAGACCTGAGACCCGCCCATGGTGGCGGCATACTCGCTACAGGTCACCAAATCGTCCATGCCGATTTTTCCACTGTCTATCGCCTCCATAATCAAAAGCATGGTCATGACCTTGGTCACGCTGGCAGGAGGGAGTCGGTCATGGGCATTTTGCTCGTTTAATACCTGCCCTGTCCCTGCTTCAATCAGAACGGCGGATTTGGATGCCAAGGCATTTTGGGTCAAGAGTAACAGGCATACAATCAGGGATATTACCCGTTTCATGGAATCACCTCGGATTAAATCTATGAAGCCGTTATTTACCATAGAACAAAACGGAAAAAATGTTTGCTTTT
>JAGAUM010000224.1 GCA_017620795.1 Clostridia bacterium | reverse complement strand
TGACGATGCCACAGACCACAAGCGCCAGCAAAACCGCAATGACGCGAATGAGCCAGGATTTCCACCAGACCAAATCGTCCCGTTTTACGATATGGCCCCAAAGGGACCAGACGAGATTATTGCACTTTGTTTTCATGCTTGTTCCTCCAAGTCGGTTTTGGTCATCAAAATACCGATTTCTTCTTTGGTCGTGTTCCGTCCGTCCACAACGCCCGTCACTCTACCCGAGCCGATGACCATAATACGGTCGCAAAGTTCGATTAAAACGTCCAAGTCCTCGCCCACGAAAATAACGGCGACGCCTTTTTTCTTCTGCTCGTTTAAGAGGTTATAGATGGTATAAGAGGAGTTGATGTCCAAGCCTCTTACAGGGTAAGCCGCCATCAGCACGGTGGGGGCGGAAGCAATCTCACGGCCGACCAAGACCTTTTGGACGTTACCGCCCGAAAGCCGTCTTACAGGGGTGGCAGTGGACGGGGTCACAACCTCCAGCTTCTCGACGATTTCATCTGCCAGATCCTGAGGCGCTTTCCGTTGCAGGAACATGGAATGACCCTTTTTATAGCTTCGAAGCATCATGTTATCCACGATGTCCATATTGCCGACCAAGCCCATGCCCAAGCGGTCCTCGGGAACGAAGGCGAGGCGGACACCCATCTGGCGAATCTCCAGCGGGGTCTTGTCCCGCAAATTCTCTTGGGAGCCTGTTTTGGGGTTATGGTAAATGATACTGCCCTTATCCAACGGTTGCAGGCCTGCAATGGCTTCTAACAATTCCTTCTGACCACTGCCTGCGATACCTGCGATACCCAGAATTTCACCAGAACGGGCGGTGAAGGAAACGTCGTTTAAGACCTTTACACCGTCACGGTTTTCATAGGTAAGGCCTGTGGCAACGATGCGGTCGGAGGGGTTTTGAACCTCGCTACGGTCGATGTTCAAAGAGATTTTCTTGCCCACCATCATCTCGGTCAGCTCCGCCTCGTTGGTTTCGGCAGTTTTGACGGTACCGATGTACTCGCCCTTTCTTAAAACGGCGACGTTATCCGAAAGGGACAACACCTCATGAAGCTTGTGGGTGATGATGATAATGGCTTTGCCACTGTCGCGCATGTTTCTTAAGACGGCAAAGAGCTTGACCGTTTCCTGAGGGGTTAAGACGGCGGTAGGCTCGTCCAAAATCAGGATATCGGCACCGCGGAAGAGAACCTTGATGATTTCAACCGTCTGTTTTTCGGAAACGGACATCTCGTAAATCTTTTTATAAGGGTCCAGTTCGAAGCCGTACTGGTCGGTGATTTCCTTGATTCTTTCGATGTATTGGGGCATGTTAAAGCCCTTCTCGTCTTTCAAACCCAAAACGATGTTTTCCGCAGCACTGAACACATCCACCAGCTTAAAGTGCTGATGAATCATGCCGATTTTGTACTGGAACGCATCTTTCGGAGAAGCAATCACAACCTCTTTCCCGTCGGCAAAAATCTGACCACTGTCGGGGAAGTAGATGCCCGATACCATGTTCATCAGCGTGGTCTTACCACTGCCGTTTTCGCCCAGAATGGAAAGGATTTCTCCCTTATGGACCTTTAAGGACACGTTTCTGTTTGCAACAACGGAACCAAAGGTTTTGGTTACATTTTTCAGTTCGAGAGCAACTTTTTGTTCCATAATATTCTCCTTTTGTGTTCTCTGATAAACACCCCTATTGCTTATAACAAAACACAAAACGAATATAGGGTGGAGAAAAATCCCCACCCTATTCGTCTGTTCGAATTAGAACATGCTGTTGAGCAGCGTGATACCATCGATCTGGAGATCGAAGTAAGGAGCAGAACGGTACTCAGATTCATGGAAGTAGCCGTCAGCAATAGCTTCGGTATCCGGAGTGTAGTTCGCGTCAGTGTCAACGTCAGCCAGGTAAGACTCCAGCTTCTCGCCCTTAACGGTGAAGTTAGCAGTGTCAAATACATGGGTTTCGCCAGCAATCAGCTTAGCCTTTGCAGCTTCGATTGCTTCCTTGGTGCCCTTTGCAGCAACCTTGTCGTTGATTTCGGTCAAAGCAACGGAACCAACTTCAAAGCCTTCGCACCAGTCAGCAGCGATCGCTTCGCCCTTCATGTTGGACTCGATGATGTACTTGTAGTAAGGAGCCCAGTCGATTCTGGAAGAAACGATGAAGGTGTTGGGGCAAGCGCTCAGAGTGCTGCCGTTGTAGGATACGTTGGGAACGCCAGCGTTTTCACAAGCGGTGGGAGCACCCATCGAGTCAGCGTGCTGGCTGATCAATACGCAGTTGTTGCTTAAGAGCTTGGTAGCAGCTTCTTTTTCCAGAGCTTCGTCATACCAGCTACCAGTGAACTGAACTTCCATGGTAACGCTGGGGCAGACAGACTTTGCGCCCAGGTAGAAAGAAGTGTAACCGGAGATAACTTCGGCATAGGTGAAGGCACCTACATAACCCATCTTAGCCTGGTCAGCGGTAATCTTGCCGCTCTCGATCATTTCGTTCAGCTTCATACCTGCAGCGATACCTGCTAAGTATCTGCCTTCGTAGATGGAAGCGAATGCATTGTGGAAGTTTGCAACGTTCTCAGTGTGAGCGGTGGTACCGGTTGCATGGCAGAATTCAACTTCGGGGAATTCCTTTGCAGCCTTTAAGATGTAAGGCTCATGACCGAAGCTGTTTGCGAATACGATGTTGCAGCCCTGGTCAGCCAGGTCAGCTGCAGCTTCGTAGCACTCGTTACCCTCAGGAATGTTGGTCTTGATGATAACCTGTTCGTCCTTCAGACCCAGTTCAGCGGTTGCAGCCTTTGCAGCATCGATGAAGTTCTTGTCATAAGTAGAGTTCTCATCGTGCAGGCAAATGAAACCGATCTTGAAGTCTGCGGAAGTGTTCTCGTCACCACAAGCGGTCAGCATACCAACGGTTGCTACCAGCATTACGGCAACAAGAAGGAGCGAAATAAATCTTTTCATTCTTTTACCCTCCTTGCCTTTCGGCAAATTTTGATTTTATGTAAATAAATTTACATACTCTGTTTACGGAAGGTCAGTGCAGTGTCGGTCATGGAATCTACGATTGCCAAGGACTCTACGCGAATCCCGCGGGCACGCAGTTCGTCTCCTCCGCCCTGAAACCCCTTCTCAATGGCAATGGCGCAACCGACCAGCTCCGCCCCTGCCTGACGGATAATGTCCATCAAGCCGTTTAGCGCGTTTCCCTTTGCGAGGAAATCGTCAATGACCAGCACCCGATCACCGCTGGCCAGAAACTCTTTGCTGACCACCGCATCGTAGGTGTTTTTCTTCGTAAAAGAGGTAACGCTTGCCGAGTACACATCGTCCGAAATGTTTCCGGACTTGTTTTTCTTGACAAAAACCATGGGAATGCCCATTACCTGCGCAGCAGCAAAGGCAATCGGAATTCCCGAAGTCTCAATGGTCAGAATCTTATTGACATTGGTCTTGGCATAAAGATTGGCGATTTCACGGCCCATCTCTAAAATAAACGGGACATCAATGGCATGGTTTAAGAAGTTGTCCACCTTTAAAATATCACCGGGCAAAACTTTGCCGTCTTTTAAAATCTTTTCTTCCAGTGCTTTTATGGTGGATCTCCCCTCTCTTAAAATTAAAAAAATTATACCATACCCCTATCCAAAAGTCAACAATTTTCGACCCTGTTAAAGGATGTTTCCCTCACGGTCAAATAAGGGTAAGGGAGCAAGATAAATAATGTCCTCACGGTTGGCAGCGTCACCTTCCGCCAAAACCGCCATTTTCCCGACAATATTGCCGCCCACCTGTTCAATCAGCGTTTCCAGTGCCTTAAGCGATTCGCCCGTGCTGATGACATCGTCCACTACCAGTACCCGCTTCCCTCTCGTGGCATTGGCTTCCGCCTCCCCGATGCACAGGGTCTGTACATGGTCGGTGGTAATGGAATCCACCTGGGTGGTAATGACGTGTTTCATATAAAGCTTGGGGCCTTTTCTGGCAACGATATAGAAGTTGTTGCCCGACTGTCTTGCCATTTCGTAAAGCAACGGAATCCCCTTGCACTCTGCCGTAATCAGCACA
This sequence comes from Clostridia bacterium, assembly GCA_017620795.1. Lineage (GTDB taxonomy): Bacteria > Bacillota > Clostridia > RGIG8785 > RGIG8785 > RGIG8785. Next base: position 6,776 of record JAGAUM010000224.1, on the reverse strand, counting down.
TCAAACTCCGGCGCCAATGCCAGAAGCTTTTCGGCACAGTGCTTGGTGATTTCCACATCACCGAACATGATGTAAGCACCGATATACAGGTCATCGTTCACACGGCATAAGGGTAAATCCCGTTTTAAGCCTGCGATATCAATGGTATAGTACTTGTCCATAATTTAAAGCCTCCTTTATTTCTTCTATTGTATCACCCCTTGTCAAAAAATGCAATAAAAAAGAACCCCGAAGGGTTCTTTTTATTGGAGTAAGCTTTCGCCAGACATTTCGGCAGGTTGTTCAATGCCCATCAAGTCCAGTAAGGTGGGCGCCAAATCCGCCAGTCTGCCTTCCTTGAGCTTGCGGTCCTCGCCAACCAGAATCAGGGGAACCACGTTGGTGGTGTGGGCAGTAAAGGCACCGCCGTTTTCCTCGTCAATCATCTGGTCTGCGTTGCCGTGGTCAGCAGTAATCAGGGCGACACCGCCAACCTTTTCGATGGCGTCAATGACGCGACCGACACAAGTGTCCACCGCTTCTACGGCAGCAACAGCGGCTTCAAACACGCCTGTATGGCCGACCATGTCGCAATTGGCGAAGTTCAAAACGATCACGTCGAACTTCTCGGCTTCGATTTCCTTCACCACGGCGTCGGTGACTTCATAAGCGCTCATTTCAGGCTTTAAGTCATAGGTGGCAACCTTGGGGGACGGGATTAAAATCCGCTCCTCGCCCTCGTAGGGTTGCTCTACGCCACCGTTGAAGAAGAAGGTGACGTGGGCGTACTTCTCGGTCTCGGCAATGCGCAGTTGGCGCAAGCCTTTTTTGCTGATATACGCACCGAAGGTATTGTCCAGCGACTCGGGACGGAATGCCACGTCTACGTTGGGCATGTCCTTATCGTACTGGGTCATGCAGACATAGTGGACGGGGAAGTATTCCCGCTCGAAGCCCGAAAAGTCGGGGTCCACCAAGGTACGGCTGATTTCGCGGGCACGGTCGGGACGGAAGTTGAAGAATACCACTGCATCGTCCTTTTGAATCTTGCCCACGGGGGCGCCATTCTCGCAAACCACGGTGGGAAGCACGAACTCGTCAGTGACATCGGCTTTGTAGGAAGCCAATACTGCCTCGTAGGGGCATTCGCACTGCTCGCCCTCGCCCAAGACCATGGCGCGGTAGGCTTTTTCTACACGCTCCCAACGGTTGTCACGGTCCATGGCGTAGTAACGGCCCATGACCGAAGCAATCTTGCCGACGCCGATTTCCTGCAGTTTTTCATACAGGGCTTTGACAAAGTCGGCACCCGAAGAGGGCGGTACATCACGGCCGTCTAAGAAGCCGTGGACATAAACTTTCGTAAGACCCATCCGCTTTGCCATTTCAACCAGTGCGTAAAGGTGGGTGTTGTGGCTATGGACACCGCCATCGGACAAAAGTCCGAAAAGGTGCAACGCCGTACCCTGTTCTTTGCAGTGGGTCATGGCACGGACCAGTGCTTCGTTTTGGAAGAAGTCACCGTCCTGAATGGATTTGGTGATGCGGGTCAGCTCCTGATACACGATGCGACCTGCACCGATGTTGGTGTGGCCCACCTCGGAGTTGCCCATCTGCCCGTCCGGCAGACCCACATCCAAGCCGGAAGCGTGGATGGTGGTGTTGGGGCAGGTGGCTAACAGCTTGTCCATGTTGGGAGTCTTGGCGGCGGCAATGGCATTGCCATGCTCCTCGGGACGGTAGCCGTAGCCGTCTAAAATGATTAAAGCAACAGGCTTTTTCAATGTCATAACCTCTTATCGGATTAATTTAGAGAAATCGTCAGCAACCAAGGAAGCGCCACCGATTAAGCCACCGTCGATGTTGGGCTGAGCCAACAGTTCCTCGGCGTTGGAGGGCTTCATGCTGCCGCCGTACTGGACACGGACTTCGTCAGCAACTGCCTGTCCGTAGAGCTCTGCGATGCAGTCACGGATGGCTTTGCAGACTTCCTCTGCCTGCTCGGAGGTAGCGGTTCTGCCAGTGCCGATTGCCCAAACGGGCTCGTAAGCGATAACGACCTTCTTGACCTGTTCTGCATCCAAGCCAAAAAGAGCAATCTTGGTCTGATAGCGAACCAGATCGTTGGTAACGCCATAGTCGCGCTGTTCTAAAGACTCGCCCACGCAAACGATGGGGGTAAAGCCGTACTCGAAAGCCTTGTGGACTTTCTTGTTAACGGTCTCGTCGGTTTCGTTGAAGTACTGGCGACGCTCGGAATGGCCGATAATCACGTACTCTACACCGATTTCCTTTAACATGGGGGCAGAAACCTCACCCGTGAAAGCGCCCTTGTCCTCGAAATAGATGTTCTCTGCACCGATGCCGATGTTGGTGCCGCGGGCAGCCTCAATCAGGTCAGTCAGCATTAAATAGGGAGCGCAGACAACCACTTCTGCTTTGGCATCCTTTACTAAAGGAGCCAGCTCTTTGATCATGGCAACGCCGGAAGCGTTGGTGTGGTTCATTTTCCAGTTAGCAGCTAAAATTTCGCGTCTCATCTTATTTGTCCTCCAAGCAAGCGATGCCGGGCAGTTCCAGACCTTCTAAGAATTCCAAAGAAGCGCCGCCACCGGTGGAGATGTGGGTCATCTTGTCGCCATAGCCCAGTTGGATAACGGCTGCGGCAGAGTCGCCACCGCCGATAATGGTGGTTGCGTCAGCAGATGCAACAGCGCGGGCAACTTCGGTAGTACCCTTGGCAAATGCCGGGAACTCGAACACGCCCATGGGTCCGTTCCAGATGATGGTCTTGGCCTTCTTGACTTCCTCGGAGAAGAGGTCGATGGTGCTCTGACCGATGTCCAGACCCATCCAGCCGTCGGGAATATCCTCGGACAGGACTTCTTTGTGTTCTGCGTCCTTGCTATACTCGGTTGCAACAACGGAAGAATGGGGCAACAACAGATTGACGCCCTTTTCTTCTGCCTTCTTCATAAGGTCACGCGCCAAATCCAGCTTCTCTTCCTCGCAGATGGAGGTACCGATGGAGTGGCCCTGTGCCTTTAAGAAGGTGTAAGCCATACCACCGCCGATAACCAAGGAGTCTACCTTTTCTAACAGGTTCTCGATAACGCCAATCTTGTCGGAAACCTTTGCGCCGCCCAAGATTGCAGTGAAGGGACGGTCGGGGTTGGACAGAGCCTTACCCATGATTTCGATTTCCTTCTGGATTAAGAAGCCGCAAACAGCAGGCAGGTAGTCTGCAACGCCTGCAGTAGAAGCATGGGCACGGTGTGCAGTGCCGAATGCGTCGTTGACATAGATTTCAGCCAAGGAAGCCAAAGCCTTGGAGAATTCGGGATCGTTCTTCTCCTCTTCCTTGTGGAAGCGGACGTTCTCCAGTAAGATGACGTCGCCGTCTTTTAAGTCCGCAGCCAGAGCCTTTGCACTGTCGCCGATAACGTCCTCTGCCATCTTGACTTCCTTGCCCAAGATTTCAGACAGACGCTTTGCAACGGGTGCCAAGCTGTACTTCATGTTGAATTCGCCCTTGGGACGACCTAAGTGCGAGCACAGAATAACCTTTGCGCCAGCCTCTACCAAGTAGTTGATGGTGGGCATTGCACCGTTGATTCGGTTCTCGTCGGTGATTTCCTTGTTTTCGTTTAACGGAACATTAAAGTCACAGCGGACCAGTACTTTTTTGCCCGCTACATCAATGTCTTTTACAGATTTCTTGTTCAACATTTGAACCCCTCCTACCGATATTTTCATAATCTTACTTATTGTACCCTATTTTGGTGAAAAATTCAAGTATTTTGTGAAAAAAATGTCAGATTAACAGAAAGGATAAAAAAAGAACCCTCGATGGGGTTCTTTTTACGCTTCATAAATCCGCACAGCGCCGAGGGCGGTGGAATAGTCTGCCGTAGTCTCGTCCAGAGCGATGACCGTTTTGGTATCACGGGCTTGTAAAATCTTTGCCATAGCGGTCTTAATCTGGGCTCTGCCGCCCAAGACCACCGTAGCAGCGTCACTGGCGATAATCTGCCGAATCTCGTCACACAAGACTGCGCCCAAGAAGAAGCTATAGGTCTCGTCCTCGTTGCACTGAAAGATATTCTTTAAAATACGGGTCTTAAAGAGGGCTTTGTTGACCCCCTCTTTTTCACAGTAGTCATAGCCCTTTAAGAGGCAGTCTGTGTTTAGTTGAGCCGTGTCCAGATTCACGGCGTCTTTTAAGATGGTTTCCTGAGACAGGGCAAAAATCATCTCCCCGGTCAGCATGGTGGAAAAGGCGGCGATTCTGCCTGCGTTATCGGTTAAAACCAGCTTGGAGTGAGAACCGGGAAGCACGTACACGCACTTGCCGTAGTCGGGGTTTAAAAGGCCCATCATCTCGGTCTCCTCACCGCGCATGATGTCCATTTCCTCGAAGGAGTCGGCATCGGTCTTGACTCCGCGGATAAAGGTAAAGGGGATGGACGAGATTTCGGGGAGCATGGTATGAAAGAGGGTTTCGTGGAGTTCTTTTAACCCTGCTGGGGTTTTAATATGCTCTAAGGGGCAGAGTCCGTACTCCGAGGTAATCATGCCCGAAGCCAAAATCCGCTCGATATCCTTTTCTGCCAACTGGCGGTCACAAAGCAGCTGCTCGATAGCGGTTGTGAATTCTGCCTTCAACCGCTCGGCTCCGCTTCTGGCGCCTACGGGGATTTTGATAGCACCCAAAATCCGATTGTCCACAACAAGGCGGACACGGGAATTGGTGGTGCCACAGTCAATGGTAATGTATCGGCTCATATCAGCATTCCTTTGCTTTTTGGATTTCTTTCAGCAGTTCAGCGACATAGGCGCTTGCAGTTGCCCAGTCCTCTTTTGCCACGGCGTCTTTGGGGAGGATGTTGCTGCCCAGACCGACACCCATATAGCCCTGACGGATGAAGTCCGCCAGATTATCACGGTTGACACCGCCGATGGCCACATAGTCGGTTTCGTCCAAGGGGCCTTTTAGGCTCTTGATATAGCCCTTGGGCATATCCCCTGCAGGGAAGAGCTTAATCACGTCAAAGCCGTATTTTAAGCAGGTGGTTACATCACTGGGGGTCAGCGCACCGGGGAGCATGGCAATGCCCTCTTGCGCACAGTATGCCAAAACCTCTGCATCCGTAGAGGGCGAGAGCAAGAACTGTGCCCCTGCTTGGGTGGCGGACTCGGCACGTTCCACCGTAATGGCGGTGCCTGCACCGATATACGCTTTGTCGCCAAAGTGGTTCCGTAACAGTTTGATCTGCTCCAAGGCATGAGGCGAGTTCAGCGCCACTTCGAAAAAGGCGACGCCACCGTCATAAATGGCTTGGGCATAAGCTAACGTCTGTTCCAAAGGAACATTACGCAAAATGGCAAGCAACGGGTTTTCGGAGACGATTTTTCTCAAGTCCATAACACACACTCCTTTAGATTATATCATAGCATAGGGCGGTTTAAAAATCAACGGAAAAGGGTATTTTTAGCAGTTGATGATGAATCTTTATACAGAAAAAAGAGACCCGAAGGTCTCTTTTTTATTGCGGTAGTCCTGTGATGTTGGTAACGTCGTCGCCCACCTGTACCTTGGTACGGGAGGCATCCTTAAAGGTGTTACCCGAGAAGGTGACCTGATCCGCATAGTAAAGGTCGATGCAAGCGGCTTCGGGAATATTGTAGCCTGCAGAGTCTGCGTGCTGAGAGCCGAAGGTGTTGCCCGACACCGTGGCGTCGGTCACGTATGCCAAAACGATATCATACAGGTAACTATCGTCAAAGGTGTTATTGATAATGTCAATATTTTGGTTGCCCTTGAAGTTGCTGGTCATGGTGGGCTCGCCCCAGATACCGATGGCAGCCATCTTGGTATCATAGCCACGGGCGTTGCCCGTGAAGGTGCAATTCTTAATGGTCAGGTTGCGCATATAGTCGCCCTCGTTCCAGGTGGGAAGCTCCGGTGCGGCTAAAATTGCCCAACGGCGGACATTCACAAACTCGCAGTTTTCAATGGTGGAATCGATTGCGTGGGTCAGGATGGCACGGGGGGAGTTGTCTGCAAAACGGCAGTTGGTAATCTTTAAGCCGCTGAGCAAGGTGTTCATGTTACAGGAACGGTCTCCGAACTGAGCCCCTGCAATTTCCTTGTCCAGTACCACGCGGTAGTATCCGCCCGAGGGGTTGAAGCTGGTAAAGGAGCTAGAAGGTACATAGCCCGTCAGCTTGGTGGAGCTGACCACCTTGGCTTCACCCAAGATTGCGCCCTGATAGGTGGTGAAGCGGAGCTCATCCCCCACTCTGAAGGCGGCGGTAGAGCCCGAAGCGGCAATGACATAGGTCTTGTTGCCTTCCACGGCGGCGACACGGTCGTACGCGGCATGGATGTTGATGCCGTCATCGTTGGTAGCAGAGATTTCTGAGTTGTTGATGGTGCCACCCAAGCGAGTTCCGCGGGCGAAGTACCCCGTACCGTTGACCGAGCGGAGACGCTCCATGGTCGCCAGTTCAGGCTTGGGGCCGGGAACGATGCGGAGGTTTTCGTAGTCACTGCCCTTTTCGGCATTGCTCTCGAAAATGCCGTTCATGCCGTTGTACATGGTAAAGTCCTCGAAGTACAAGTCCGAGCAGTTGGTGATGGTCAGGTTGTTGCCTGCCGCCGCACGGCCGGTGATGATATGACCTGCGCGGACGTTTTGGGTAAAGGCGGTTTTGGATACGTAAAGGCGGTATAAATCGTTGCCGATTTTACGCAGGTTTCCGTCGATGGTACGGCCACTGGAATAGGGCAGGAT
>JAGAUM010000223.1 GCA_017620795.1 Clostridia bacterium | reverse complement strand
TTTAAAATGAGCCCCATTCACCACCACTTTGAAATGTGTGGCTGGAGCGAATGGAAGATTGTCGGTGTCTTTTCCGCTGTCAGCTTACTTTTAGGCGCAGTACTGTTAATCATCTTATAAGGAGGAACCCCCATGGCGAGAGCAAAATCCACGAAGAAAAAATGGACCAATCGGGAAAAGCCCTTCGACTCGTTCTTTTTTGCGGTCTTGATGGTGCTTTTGGCCTTTGGCATGATTATGCTCTTTTCCGCCAGTGCTCCTACTGCGACCCAAGAACCCTTTAATAACCCCTTCCACTTCGTTTTTCGTCAAGCCATTTGGGCGTTTATCGGACTGGCAGGGATGTGGGTCATCTCCCGTATCGACTATCGGTTCTGGCGCAAGTTCTCCCGCTGGGGGATGATTGCCGCCATTCTGCTTTTGGTATTGGTCAAATTGGTGGGTCAGGAAATCAACGGCGCACAACGCTGGCTGGGCTTCGGCTCGTTCAGCTTCCAGCCCTCCGAGTTTGCCAAGATTGCCGTGATTCTTTTCTTAGCAGACGCATTGTCCCGTGGCGGTGACAAGATTAAAAAATTCTGGCGTGGCTTGGTTCCCTATTTAGGACTTTTACTGGTCATTGCTGTGCTACTGTTATTAGAACCCCACTTAAGCGGTACGGTGGTCATCTTCGGCACTGCTTGTGTGATGCTCCTGCTTGCAGGGGCACGGGTTTGGCACTTTGCCGCCTTGGCAGGGATTGTTGCCCCTATCGGCATTTGGCTGATTACCTCGTCCGAGTATCGTCTGGCGCGGGTCATCAGTTTCGTCGACCCGTGGAAGTATAAGCTTGAGGGTGGCTGGCAGGTCATTCAGTCTTTGTATGCCATCGGCTCGGGCGGACTCTTTGGCTTGGGTCTGACCCAAAGCCGTCAGAAATTCTTATACATTCCCGAACCTTATAACGATTTCATCTTCGCCATTGTTTGCGAGGAGCTGGGTTTTGTGGGCGCAGTTGTGGTGGTGGTTTTATTTGCCACTTTAATTATCCGTGGCATCAAGATTGCCTGCAACGCGCCTGATGCTTACGGCACTTTATTGGTGGGCGGTGTCATGACCCTGGTTGCCATTCAGGTCTTTTTCAACATCGCCGTTGTTACCTCCAGTGTCCCTGTTACGGGGATGCCCTTGCCCTTCTTCAGCTATGGCGGTTCGTCTCTGTCCTTCATGCTTTGTGCTATGGGCTTGGTCTTAAACGTCTCAAGACAGTCTAAAGGAGGGTTAAAATAATGCGTGCCATCTTTGCAGGCGGCGGTACCGCCGGACACATCAACCCTGCCATTTCTGCGGCGCAGGAACTCTGCCGTCGCTATCCTGATGCAAAAATCATGTTCATCGGGGTCAAGGGTCACATGGAAGAAACCCTTTGCGAAAAGGCAGGCTTTCCCATCTCGTTTATCCGCGTGGCAGGTTTCGACCGTCGCCACCTTTTAAAGAATGTCAAAATCGCAGGCGACGCTTTAAAAGCCATCAGCGACGCGAAAAAAATCATCCGCGAATTTGCTCCCGATGTCGTCGTGGGCACGGGCGGTTATGTCAGCGGTCCTGTGGTTTATGCCGCATCACGGCTGAAAATCCCCACCGTCATCCATGAACAAAATGTCTTGGCAGGAGTCACCACCAAGCTCCTTTGCCGCGTGGTCAAGGCAGTTGGTACTGCCTTTTCCGAATGCAAGCTTCCCAAATGTCGCAAAAAAGTCTGCGTGGGCAACCCCTTGCGTGCCGAGCTCTTTGGCATCAGCCGTGAAGAAGCACGCGCCAAGCTGGGGATTCCTCAGGACGCCCCCTTCGTGGTAGGCATTGGCGGTAGCTTGGGGGCACGCGCCATCAACGAAAATATGTTGGCACTGATGCATGCCGCTCCCGAAACCATGTACGTCTGGTTGTCTGCAGGCAAGGGCGGATACGAAAAGGTCTATCCCAAAGCCCCCAAAAAACCAGGCTGTCAGGTGCTTCCGTACATCTATAACGCAGGGGAGGTCTATGCCGCCGCGGACTTACTGGTCTGTCGTGCAGGCGCCATTACCCTGTCCGAACTTAATGCCATGGGCAAGCCTGCGGTCTTGATTCCCTCGCCTTACGTTGCAGAAAACCATCAGGAACACAACGCCCGACTCCAGCAGGAGCGTGGCGCTGCGGTCATGCTTACCGAGGCAGAACTGAACGAGCAACTGTTTTTAGACACTGTTTTCGGACTGGTCAACAATCCCGAAAAGCTAAAAGAAATGTCCGTTGCTTCTTCGTTTATGGGGGTTCGTGACGCGACCTTGCGGTTCTGTGACCTGATTGAGAGGGTGGCAAGATGACCGTTGCTTTTACGGGGCATCGGGACGTCCGTGACCCCAACGGGGTCTATGACTGCTTAAAAATGACCCTCAAGGACTTAATTTTAAAGGG
>JAGAUM010000222.1 GCA_017620795.1 Clostridia bacterium | reverse complement strand
CTGAAAACGCCAGCCGGGATCGTTCTGGTTGAGAAAATCGTCCCACGGGCTTGAGGGTTCTTCCAGCACTGTTCCCTCAGGCAGAGGTGAGATAACGCCGTTAGCGACGGTTGCCGCCTCGGCTTCTTTGATATAAGCAACCACCGGTTTCCAGTAGTTGGTGTCGTTCTCCTGACGTTTATGGCAGTTGACACGGAAGTGGATTTTGTCGCCCTTTTCGACCGTCAGTGCCATGGCGGGAAGGTTGACGTAGGTATCAGGCTCCAGCCTTAACCACTCGTCGTGGGGATATAAGGGGGTTTCGTTCAGATAAATACGGATATTGGAGCCGTCACTGGTGGTAAGGGCGTTGTTGCAGGTCGCCGCCTCGATTAAGATTTCACCGTCAAAGGGCGCCACGAAAGTGACCGCCACATCGCCTTCGGTGCCGGGATGCATACTGCCCGGATGGGCGATACCGCCTGTGGCCCAGTTGCCGTATCCGCCGATAAACCAGCCGTTATCGATAAACTCCAGGTTCTGATAGTTGTCGGTACCCACGTCCACACGCTGAAAGAGCCAGGGCGTTTCACCAACGCCTTTGTTAAAGGCATCCTCCATGGCATAAGAGGTCTGTCTGGCATAGCCTGCAGGCAGGGCGGTGGCAAAGACCAGATCCGAAACGCCGTCAGCGCGGATTTCAAGCGGCTTCTTCTCTTCGATAATGACTTCATCGGCAGGAATCGAGCCGTCGTTTAACAGGGTAATCTGTTGTTCCCAGAAGGTGGTGTCGTCCTCCTGGCGTTCGATACAATTGACGCGGAAGTGGAGCATTTCACCTTTTTTCAGGTCAACGACCATGGCAGGAACCGAGACCTTGCCGCCCAGTTCAACCTTGGCCCAGCCGTCTTCGGGGAAGAGCTGGGTGTCGCCCTTTAAGACCTTGATACGGGTGCCGTCGGTGGTTTTTTCACGGCCTGTGACCTCTGCCGCTTCGATCATGTACTTGCCGTCACGGGGTGCCACGAAGGTGACAATCGCATCACCTCGTGTACCGGGGTGCAGTTTACCCGGGGACTGGGTTGCGCCCATAATCCAGTTGCCGTACTCGCCGACAAACCAACCGCTGTCCACGAAGGAAAGTGTTTCATATTTGTCACTGTCAATGTCGGCGCGTTGATAGAGCCACGGCGTTACACCGATGGGTTTATAAAAGCCAAGGTCCACCTTGATGGTGGTGTGGCGGGTGTAGCCTTGGGGGATTTCGGTGCCCAAGACTGCGCGAGACACGGAGTATTCTTCCGCAAAGACGGCAGGGATTGCCGAAAGCAGAAGTGCCAAAGTTAAGAGAAGTGCCAATACTTTTTTCATGTTCATTCCTCCTTTGTGTTCATTATAACATATAATGTCCACTCTGTCATCCCAAAACGGTGTTTATTCTTATCCAAAAACTACAAAAAAAGAGACCCCAAAGGGGTCTCTTTTTTGTTACATGGTGAACAGTCCGAAAGCGCTTAAGACCGAGGAAACCAGAATCAGCACGATGCAGATGGGAGCGAAGTACTTGATAACGCCCACAAAGAGTGCCTTTTTCTTGAACTTGCCTGCAAGCTCTACCTCGTCGATGATGGCTTGGGGTTTGATGAAGTAGCCTACAAAGATACAGGTTAAAAGTGCTACAATCGGCATTAAAACGCTGTTGCTGATGAAGTCGAAGAAGTCCAAGAACTGCATACCAAGCACGGTGACTCCTGCCCACGGACCGTAGCCCAAGGTGGAGAGTAAACCGATGGCAACGCTTCCGAAGAAAACAATCAGGCAGGCAGGGATGCGCTTGACCTTGAACTTATCGCAAACAATCGAGACAACCGTTTCCATCAGGGAGATAGACGAGGTCAGTGCGGCAAAGAGTACTAACAGGAAGAAGAGTATGCCGATGATGGTGCCACCAGGCATGCTCTCAAAGACTTTAGGCAGGGTGACAAACATCAGGCTGGGGCCTGCTTTTTCGGGAGCGGCGCCTGTGAATGCAAAGACTGCAGGAATAATCATCAAGCCTGCAACGAAGGCGATACCCGTGTCAAAGATTTCAATCTGCGAAACGGACGATTCCAGGCTGACATCTTTTTTCATGTAAGAGCCATAAGTAATCATAATGCCCATTGCCAAAGACATGGAGTAAAAGAGCTGACCCATGGCTGCCAACACCGTGGTGACCGAGAAGGCAGAGAAGTTGGGGATGAAGTAATACTTAACGCCTTCCATCGCACCGGGCAGGCAGACGGAATAGATGGCGATAATGACTGCCAAAACAGCCAAAACGGGCATCATGACTTTGCTGACCTTTTCAATACCCTTTTCCACACCGCCGATAACAACAATGGCAGTAATCAGGATAAAGAGCACGAACCAGAAAATCGGTTCCCCCGTCTGGGAGATGAATCCACCGAAGTAAGAATCCTGTGCAGCCGCAACGGCACTGCCCGATGCAAAGGCGTAAAGGTACTTTAAGACCCAACCGCCGATAACCGAGTAGTAAGGCAGAATAATCATCGGAACAATGGCTGCCAACCAGCCTACAAAAGTAAACTTCTTGTTGAGCTTTTTAAATGCACCGATGGCACTTAAACCCGTCTTACGACCGATGGCGATTTCCGCAGTCATCAGCGCAAAGCCGAAGGTGACTGCCAAAACCAGATAGGTCAGTAAGAAAATACCACCGCCGTATTTTGCGGCAAGGTAAGGAAAGCGCCAGATGTTGCCCAAGCCAACGGCAGAGCCTGCTGCGGCAAGAACGAAGCCCAGCTTTCCTGTAAAGCTACTTCTTTTTTCGTCAGACATAACAAATGCCTCCTTTGTTTATTTGGCTCTATTTTATCACAGTTCTCGTCTGCTGACAAGAAAAAGTTTACAAATTATTCAAAAAGTATGTCCCGTACGGGGTCAAAAATCAGGTCGGCATCGTAGAGGTCTAAATTGAGCTCCCGCTGTTGGCGGAAGGCAATGCCGTCCACATGGCGACGGTCTAAGACAATAGCGGAGTCAGTGTATTTGATATAAGACTCCACGCCCACGTGGCAAAACATCATAAAGCCATGTTCACGAAGCATCGAAAGTCGGGGATCCCCCACCTTAAGACCGCTCCCGTAAGGATAGAGGTAAATAGGGGTCGGGCCGATTAGGCTCTGGACTTCTGCCTGCCATTTTCGGGTGTCCTCCAGTAAGACCTCATAGCTTAAGTCGGGAGTGTTGCGATGGGCGTAGCTATGGGACGCAAAGGTCCAGCCCGTTTCTTTTAAGCGGTTGATGATGGGTTTTACCGCCTCAATCTCCGATTCACGGTTCGGGGAATCGGCATGGGTGCGATAGCCTAAAATTCCCTCGTAGCCGGTTAAGCCCACCACGCCCTTGGCGCCTTCGAAGGAGAAGTCGGGGTGGTCTTTTACAAACTGGTCAATAATGGGGATAATTTCAAGGTCGCGGCGAATTTCCGTCTCCCCTGCCAGATTCACCGATTCGGTGGCAATCTCCCCTTTTGAATCCAAAACCAATTTAGAGACCATACCATGCTCTAACATATACTCGTAATAGTTCACATCGTCCAACGAAATGACCAGTGGCTTTTTATTCACGGGGAATAAGAAAGCGTTTTGGCTTAAAGTGCCGTCCTCGTTGACTGTAAACATTTTGTTGATGTCCACCAGCATGAACCCTTTTTCATACAACGCATCCAAAAGGGCATTGGCTTCTTTGGCGGTGACGAAGTAGTCGTCCAGACCCTGTGCCTGATAGTCCCCGTCAAAGGCACGCTCGGGATAGGCGATTAAGGGGTGGAAGAAGATATGCTCGACCCGACCCTCAAAAGGTGCCAGTTCGTAAACAGGCGGTGGGGGCGGTGCAGGCTCGTCCTCCACAGGGGCGACTGCCACCGGCGTTTCACGGGGAATCGCATGAACCGAAAGCAACACAAAAAGCGCTACCAGTAAGATAGCGATCAAGATGTTCTGCATCAAGTATTTGCGTTGCCAACGGATGAGTTTCATTTTTGTTCCACCTCAAGACCAGTATAGTCCATTCGACAAAAAAATGCAAACCTTTTATGAAAAAAGGTCTGCATTTTTCTTATTCTTCGAAATCATACCAGGTCATATCCCCGTCATAGGTTTTTTCGCTCTTTAAGGGGATCATGATGCCGTAGCCCGGGTCGTTGCGCCAAAAGCTTTCAAACTCGGTCATCTTGGCAAGCTCGCCCGTGGGGTCTTCGTAATCGGGTTGAACCGGATAGAAACCTTCATGGTCGTAGTTCACTTCTTTCGATTCCAGCTCGGTGTAGCGCAGAACCATCCGCATCAGGCGGATATTGTTGCGAAACCGCGGAGTGCTCGCCTTCAAAAGGGCACGGTCGTACAAGGCGTAGAGTTTTTCAAGGTCCAGATGCTCTGCCATGTAGTGTCCGCAATCGAACATCTCAGGCTGGCCTTCCATGCACGATTCATAGGCATGGAGGATTTGTGCCAGTTCCTCTGCTCCTTCTCCAAAGAGCTTCACCAACGCGCGGATGTTGTCCTCCACGGTCAAAGAAGCATCGTAAGCGGTGCGGCCGAAGGTGTAGAAGTTTAACAGATGGTTCCAGTGGTTAAAGCACTCGATTTGGGTACCTGCGCCGGAAACCCCCTTTTTGGCGAAGTTTTTCCAGATGCTTTGCACCTCGTCCGCCATGGGAATCAGCAACTGACGAACCCCGTAGCCACCCATGTAGTAGTCGTAATAAACCACTTCTGCGCCTGTTGCTTTCCAACGGAGCAGGTTTTCCTCCAGGAAGGTGCCGTTGATGCAAGAACCGTCGGCTTTGCCTACATGGCGTAAGCCTTTGGGGCTCCAGGTGGACTCATCCACAAAGATACCTTCGTTCAGCTTCAAGCCCTCGGGGCATTCCCACAGGTCTACGTAAATCAGCATATCGAAATGGAAGTCGGGGCGTTCCTTACGGACCCGTTCCGCCACGCTGTTGACAAAATAGGTATAGTTTTCCACCTTGGAATAAGGCTTACACAAGGGGCAAGTACAAGCAGGCTGAATGCCGTCGTTAGGCCAGAGCGCCACCGTATCGATAGCAGGGTTTTGCTCCGCCCAAGCAAGGACGTTTTTCGCAAAGGTCTCAATCATTTCCTCGTTACGGCAGCAGTAAACCAACTGCCCTGTTTCGCTGTCGTTATAAAAACGGGTGCCATCCTCCTGTAGCTTAAAGAACTCGGGATGGGTTTTGTAGTAAGGTTCGGGGAAGTACTTGTTTCCGTTTTCGGGCAAAAAGAGGTGGGACGACTCATGATGTCCGACGGTAAAACGGATGCCACGCTTGGCGGCTTCTTGATCCAAGCCCTGTTCGTGATAGAATTCATAGACGCTGGACCAGGTCAAAATGCGGTTATAGCGGTTTTTTGCCAGCCAGTCGAAAAACGGGATGTTTAACTTGTGGTCAGGGTTGCCTGCCTTGTTGCCATACTGGACGATGGCGGTGCGGTAAGGACGGTCGGACTTCGGCTTACAATAAGCAATGTCGGACAGTTCCTTCTCTTCATAAGTCGGGACAATTTCACCTGCATTTTTATCGGCACCACTGTACGCTCCAAAGCAACAACCGAGGTACCGCTCCAAAAACTCATAGACACCGTACAAAACGCCATTGCCGTCACTGCCGATGATGCGAATGACATTCCCCTCACTTTGAATGAGAAAGCCCTCTTCTCCCGTAAAGGCAGGATTCTTGGCATCTGCACCCAATACAAAGAGTGCATCCGCCTCCCCCACGGTGGCATTAAAAATTCTAAACAGGTATTTTTCCAGTTCCTCTGCGGCAAAAAGTTCCACTGCCGAAGGGGTTTGGGGCAACACGATACGGATCGGTTGATTCTTCTTTAAAAGCATACAAACACCTCGTTTTCAATATCTGGATTCATTGTAGCATATCCCCTGCTCAATTGCAAGAAGATGACCAAAAATGACCAACCAAACCGTGATATACTATACTTGAAAAAGTGAGACGCAGGGTGGTATATCGAAAAGGCTTGGCACAACAGGGGTTGTGGCATAGTGGCGGAATGGTCTCGGCATGTTCGCGATATGTCGGCGGAAACATACAAGAAGGGAAAGAAGGATAAGAATGAAAAGAAATCATATATAGTCGCGTGTGTGATTTTTTGCGGACAGAAAAAAAGCACCGAAACGGTGCTTATAAAATCTTTTCTGCCAGCAGGTATAAAAGCATACAGCTGGAATAATAAGGCGACGAGGGGGAAGGTTCGCCTGTAATGGGATGCAGTTCCTGACCGAAGGGATGGGACGAAGCCTCCCATGCAGAATGCCAGATCCGAAGCAGACGATGCCATTCTTCGGTATATCCGTAATGGGGCATCCAGCGCAAGGTTCTTAAAGCGGTCAGGGCTTGGGAGAAGTATCCCCAGGAATTGAAAGAACCCGGATCTTTAAAAGTGGGGTCGCTTTGAGAGACCGAAGGATACGGATACGGGGAGCGGAATTCTGTCTCGCTCATAAAATAGCGTTGAAACAGAGTGTCCGCTTCTGTCTGTGTCAAGACCCGTTCGTAAAACAAAGCGGTCACAGCGATGCTCTTGCAACGGATTTTATTCCCCTTTTTATCCACGTCATAGAAAAACCCGTCCGTCGGATCGTAGCAATGCAAAAAGATTCCGTCCCGAACGGCCTGAGCTTTTTCTTGCCAATCGGTCTGTTCCGCTCTTTTGCCCAGCAACCCTGCCATCTCTGCCAAGGCGGAGAGGGTGCCGTAGTAAACAGCATTTACATCCGGTGAAAGCAGCGGTGCCTGCGGACAGTCGACAGGCGGGATGCGCGTATCTTCCGAAAAGGCTTCGGGATAGCGAATCCCCGAAAAACGGCCGCTGTTATCGTGGCCGGTATCATAGCCGCAAAAGGTTTCAATCAAGCCACGTTGGGTGGTCATCCGATAACGTTCTTGCCAGTTTGCCCAAGCAATGCAGGCGGTATAGTAGCGATTCAGTTCTGCCGGGTCGGGGTTGAACCGCCATGTCTCCAAACAGAGCCGTGCAAAAGAAACGCACTCTTGCAACTGACGATAGCGAACTAAAACCTGCCCCTGCTCGTCCATGCGGACACAGAAAGGCAGTTGCCCGTCCGATTTTTGACGGTTTAAGAACAGCTCGATATGAGACCGCGCCATTGCGCCCCCATCTTCGGACAGATAGGACCAGACCAACGCATCAAAGGCGTGCTCCAACCAATACCCGTTATACTGCTCGGAAATTTTAAAGAGCGGCGTAGGATGGTCGGGGAAGGCGCAAAGATGCTTGGTTTTGATTTGTGTCAGGACTTCCTCTACTCTGCTCATGGCGCCAGTTTGGTAAAGTCGGTGACGAATAAGAAGCGGTATTCATCCCCGTCTTGGATTTCATATTGGTCTGCGCCAACGGTGGGCGATTCCCCGTTGACGTAGTAGAGCCATCCGCTTAACTCCCCTTCTGAAAAGGCGAAGAGTCCGCCGATGCCTTCTACATAGCGGTTGGGTTTACTGCCGTCAAATGCCAGTACCACCCCTTGTTCTTTAGCGGCAATGGTCAATGCCTCAAAGACCGAAGCACCGTCGGGCAGAGGGACCTGGGTGGGTTTTAGCAGCACCCG
>JAGAUM010000221.1 GCA_017620795.1 Clostridia bacterium | reverse complement strand
TCAGCCCGTCAAAACTACCATAGAGCAGGTCCTCCAAGGAGAAGCGGTAACGGAACAGGTTTAAGAGGATGTAGCCAGCCAACGCGCCGCCTAGGTGGTTGAGCATGGCGGTTTCATGACGGAACTTGCGATTAAGGACCGAAAGCCGTGCGGCGGTGATGCCATTGACAATCAGGGTATAGGCGAAAATCCCCAGCCAGGTGGTGGAGATATAAGAAACCAGCTCGGTCAAGAAGGGACGGGAAAAGACATAGTAGCCAACATCCACATTAAAGAGCAAATCCCCGTACTCGAAAGGAGTGGGGTTTACGAAGGTTAAAAAGCTATCGTAGATTTCACCGCTTAAGAGCCAGCCGCATAAGAAGGCGTAAATAAAAGACAGGAAGAAGGAAAGCAGGGGCTTTTGGAACTGGGACATGGTGGCATCACGGTTGGTAATGATCCGCAGAACCAGACAGTGGTTGGCGTAAAAGAGCACGAAAATCAACAAAAAAGCGATACCGCCGATTAAGAGACGGGTACGCATATTCTGCCAGAAGATGACCGTGTACTGTGCGCCGATTTCCCCGATTTCAAGATACCCTACAAAGCTCTGAAAAAAAGCATAGGCAACCAGACCTGCCGCAATCACGGCAAGCAGGATAATCAGTCCGCGTACTGCGTAGCGGACATCAACACCATCTTTTTTCGGAAACTGGATAGAGGTCAAAGGGTTCACTCCTCGTCTAATAGAGCTTTTACAAACAACTGCGGTTCAAAGGGCTGCAAATCGTCGATTTGTTCCCCGACACCAATATACTTGACAGGGATTTGTTGCTGGTCGCCAATCGCCAAGACCACGCCACCTTTGGCGGTGCCGTCCAGCTTGGTTAAAACCAATCCGGAAATCTCTGCCGCTTCGGAAAAGAGCTTGGCTTGGGAAACGGCGTTCTGTCCCGTCGTAGCGTCTAAAACCAACAGGGTTTCACGGGAGCTTTGGGGCAGTTCCCGCTCGATAATACGGTTGATTTTTTTCAACTCGTCCATTAAGTTTTTCTTGTTGTGCAGACGGCCAGCCGTGTCACAAACCAAAACGTCATAGCCTCTTGCCTTGGCGGCGGCAATGCCGTCAAAGACTACGGCGGAGGGGTCTGCCCCCTCTTGGTGGCGGATTAAGTCCACCCCTGCACGCTCTGCCCAGATCGCCAGCTGGTCGATGGCGGCGGCACGGAAGGTATCAGCCGCAACCAGTGCAACCTTCTTCCCTTCAGCGGTGAGCTGGGCAGCCAACTTGCCGATGGTGGTGGTTTTTCCCACCCCATTGAC
This sequence comes from Clostridia bacterium, assembly GCA_017620795.1. Lineage (GTDB taxonomy): Bacteria > Bacillota > Clostridia > RGIG8785 > RGIG8785 > RGIG8785. The sequence goes on along the minus strand of JAGAUM010000221.1, from coordinate 1,683 downwards.
ACCGATGACCAGCACCACCGCAGGCTTGCCTGACAGGTCTAAAGAAGCGGCGTTTTGGGAGAGCATCTCGGACAGGATTCCGCCCAAGGCGGACTTGACCTGCTCCGGCTCGGCGATGCGGTTGGTCTTGACCTCCTCACGCAGACGGTCGATGATATTCTCTGCCGTCTCCATGCCCACATCTGCCATAATAAGAAGCTCTAAAAGCTCTTCTAAAAGGTCCTCGTCTACTTTGGTAAAGCTACGCAATACCTGATTCACTTGCTCGGTAAAGCCGTTGCGGGTCTTTTTAAGACCCTCTTTCATTCTGTCAAAAAAGCCCATGGTTTTCCTCACTCTTCTGCGATTTCACTTAACTTCAGCGGCAGGATTTTAGAGACGCCCTTTTCAGGCATGGTGACACCGTACAGGGTGCCTGCGCTCTCCATCGTGCCACGGCGATGGGTTACAACAATAAACTGGGTGTTCTCGGACAAATGCTTTAAGTAGTCGGAGAACCGATAGACATTGGCTTCGTCCAGTGCGGCATCGATTTCGTCCATGACCGTAAAGGGTGCAGGACGCACCTTTAAGATGGCGAACAGGATGCAAATGGCGGTCAGTGCCTTTTCACCGCCCGATAACAAGGCGATGCTCTGGAGCTTCTTGCCCGGGGGCTGAACGATGATTTCAATGTCGCTTTCTAATACGTCGTTTTCGTCGGATAACTGGAAGGATGCCTTACCACCGCCGAACAGCTCGGTAAAGACCTTGCCGAATTCCTTGTTGATTAAGGCAAACCGCTCGGTAAACTGGCGGCGCATCAAGGTGGTCATCTCGTCGATAATCTTTAACAGTTGCGCTTTGGCTTCTTCCAGGTCGGTCTGTTGCTCGGTCAGGAAGGTTAACCGCTCGGACAGTTCCTGATATTCTTCAATGGCGCCCACGTTGACAGGGCCCAGAGCACGGATTCCGCTACGCAGCTCGCTGATGCGACGCTGGGCGGCAGTGACCGATTCCAGCTGGATCCGTTGAGCAACGGCATCGGTGTAGGTGATTTCATATTCTTCCCAAAGACGGTTGGTCATATGCTCCAGCTCGGTTTCGGCTTTAGAAAGCTTGCTCTCCAATCTGCCATGTTCCTGTTGTAGGAGAATCAGACGGTCACGGCGCTCTTTAGAGCCTGCCTGTGCCGCAAGGAGCCGTGCTTCCAGTTCCTCGGCAGAAGCAGTGATGCGGTCCAAGTCCGCCTGCATTTCAGCCATCTGTTTTAAATGAACCTCACCGTCAGCGGTCAATTGGGTGCGTTCCGCCTCTTTTTGGGCGATTTGTTCTTTTAAGTCCGCAATATAGCGTTCCTTCTCCTGTTGCTCGGAAGCGTTGTTCATGACCCGATAAGACGCGGTACGCAGTGCTTCCTCCGCACGCTCACGGGCATGGTCGGCTTCGCTCAATGCCAGTTCGGCATTCAGGCAGACCTGACGCTGTGCTTCTAACTTGGCGTGTAAGTCCTCGCAACGCTGGCGCAAGGCGATAAGCTCTTCTTCCATCTTGACCTGACGGGTGTTCTGTTCCCGTTGCAGGGCGAGGATTTCCACCTGCTCGCGCTGTAAGTCGGCTTTTTCATGGATGAGCTGTTGCTCGGCTTGTTTTAACTGGTCCCCTGCCTGACGGGCATATTCCGCCAAGGTGGCAAGGTGCTCT
>JAGAUM010000220.1 GCA_017620795.1 Clostridia bacterium | reverse complement strand
TTAAAAGGTCTGGTCCGTCACATTGCCGCATCCGACTATGCCGATGCGGAACGCATCTACTTAATGGGCTCCAGCATGGGCGGCTATGGTTGCTGGCAGCTGGCGATGAGCATGAACGAGTGGTTCGCCGCCATCGTTCCGATCTGTGGCGGTGGTATGTACTGGAGCGCATACGAACTGGTCAACGTCCCCACTTGGGCATTCCACGGTGCTTTGGATGACACCGTTTTCCCCGAAGAGTCCCAAAAGATGGTGGATGCCATCAACCACCGTGGCGGTAACGCCAAACTCACCATCTACCCTGAAAACGGACACGATTCTTGGGTAGATACCTACCGCAATCCCGAGGTCTTTTCCTGGCTTCTCTCCCATAAGAACGAGAACGCCAAGGAAATCGTAGACCTCTATACTGACAGTAGGATTTACTGACATGAAAAAGTTTCTTCTGCCCGAATCGGGCAACTTCTACAAAGCCAACCTCCATTGCCATTCCACCGTGTCCGATGGCAAACTGACTCCCGAGGAGCTGAAACAAATCTATCGGGAAAAAGGGTACTCGGCAATCGCTTTTACCGACCACTGGTTCTTTGTGACCCATAACGAACTGACCGACGAGCACTTCGTCGCCCTAAACGGCTATGAAATGGACATTGCCGAAATCCGCGACGGGAGCGACAACCGTCTGGGCAAGACCTGCCATGTCTGCTTTATCGCAGGCACACCCCAGCGAGACTTCCGACCCAAATTCCACGATGACATCGGCGAAGTCGAAGGGGTCAAGGACTACTCGGCAGACTGTATCAGCCACATGATGGAAACGGGTCGCGAGGACGGCTTCTTCGTTACCTATAACCATCCTGCATGGTCCCAGGAAACCCGTGACGAGTATTGCAACTTCCACGGCATGCACGCCATGGAAATCTGCAACTGGAGCAGTTACATGGGTGGCTTCACCGACTATAACGAAAAAGAGTATGACGAGATGCTCCGCGTGGGCAAGCGCATCGGTTGTATCGGTGCGGACGATAACCACAACGACGCACCCAAAGACTCCCCCGTTTTCGGTTCTTTTGGCGCATGGACCATGATTAAGGCAGACAGATTGGACTACGCTTCCTTAATGGACGCCCTTTTTAAAGGCAACTACTACGCATCCCAAGGCCCCGAAATTCATAGCATCTGGGTCGAGGGCGACCAGCTTCATGTGGAATGCTCCCCTGCCCGCAGAGTCTATGTGAACACGGCGCACCAGTATGCAGATGCCCGTTGGGCAACCGACGAAAAGGGCATTACCCATGCCCAGTTCTCCGTTCTGCCCAAGTATGAGTACATCCGTATCACCGTAGAAGATGATCACGGCTACCGAGCCAACAGCCGTGCTTATTTTATCAATGAAATTTTGGAGGGATAAACATGATTTTTGATTCTGTTGCACACGCTGACCTGTACATTTCCGTTCACCCCCGCTTCGCTGCGGCATTCGCATTCATCAGGGATGCCATTGCAGATGACCTGGCCGTCGGCAAGTACGAGATTGACGGCAAGAACCTTTACGCATCGGTTCAGGAGTACGATTCCAAAGCCCCTGAAAAAGCCAAGAACGAAGGGCACCGCAACTACATCGACATTCAGGTGGTGGTTTCGGGCTCCGAAATCATCGAGGTAGAGGAAATCGGCGATGCCGTCCGCATCAATGAGCCTTATAACGACACAAAGGATGTGGAGTTTTACGAACCCTCGCCCGACGCCTGTCGCCTGACCTTGTTTGCAGGAGACTTTGCCATCCTCTTCCCCCACGATATCCATCGTCCCGGTATGGCGGTTGAGGAATCGGCTCCCGTCAAAAAAATCGTTGTCAAAGTAAAAGTAGGCCAATAAAAAAGAGACCCGTTGGGGTCTCTTTTTTTATTCTTTTTCTTTGCTGATTACATCTAAGAACTTTTCCAAATCCATCATGTCCGTTGCCAACGCCAAAAACTTTTCGTTGAATTCATCGATGGTTGATACAGAAGCATGAATCAAGTAATCATAAGCCTCTCTGCCCAGAATACTGCCATGGTACGAAAGCGCCATACGATATGAAAGGGTTCCGTTGCCCAGATCAAGGTCGAAATTACCGTTCGCCAATTTATTGTTGACAACGGTAATGGCAACCGCCATCTCCATCCGTTTATCCTCTTTTACTTCAAAATCCATCTTGGACAATAAGAGGACCAAATCGCGATTTGCATCTACCGAAACGATGAAGGATATGGGCAGGTCGTCTCCTTGCGCCCCTGTTCCGATGGCCAAATCCTCATCAAAACGTTTGAATTTCCATTCAGCGTGAGTCAGGGCGTTACAAAGCCCCTCGTATACAACTTTTGCTTTTTCCATGTCTGCCATTTTACTTTTCTCCCCAATCAAAGTTTTTCTCAATTTCAGGATACGGGTTAACCTTCAAATGCTCTGCCAAAGGCAGACCTGCGCGAGCTCGATCCATAAAGTCTAAGAAGGTCTCAAAATCCGGTAACTGATGACGGTGAGCACCTGCACGGAACCACGCCCCTGCATGGTCCTCGCATCCCAAGTAGCGGTAGCACTCTTTTACCGCCATGAAGTTCTGCCAAGCACCGACAGGGTTAATCCAGTAGTCCTGCATTCCCTCGTTCTGGATGTAATAGCGGGGCGCAATCAACGCACCGAAATAGTGCATATCGTAAGGAAGCTCCTGCTCCCGATTGACATACTCCTTCAGCTTCGGTCCAAGCCAGGTGGGCAGGGACTTCAACATATCCTCCAACCGCTCGCTCCGCCAAGCCCAGTCAAACTCATCCTTGTCTCCCTCTACTACACAGCGGTAGGAGTTGGCGCCATGGCAGCCACTGTTGTTGGGGCAAACGTACTTGATACGCTCGTCCACTGCCGCCGCCAATAAAACGGTCTTGCCACCACGGGAATGACCCGTAATGCCAACTTCGGTCTCGTCAATAAAGGACAGCCGTTCAAACACGTCCATAACAACCGTATAACCCCAGGCCCATGCGGAAATATCCGTGAAATCCATGCCGGGGTAAATATCATAAATGCCACCTTCTTGGCTATACTTCACATCGTTTGCAATCTCCAAACGGTTAAACCGCGCCGTTGCATAACCACGCGCCAATGCTGCCTTGATGACCACATCGTCCATATTGTGGTAGCAACCGTCGCCCGTCAGCAAAACAGGGTACTTCTCATCCTCACCGATGGGGGCGCACTCGTCAGGCACCTTCTCTTTGACCCACGGCAGGGTGATTTCCAGCAAGAAGGTCAACTGCTTTTCTTTCGAGCCTGCCTTGATGCGGAACCAAGTCCCGAACCGACCGCGGGGGGCGTTCGGAGCAATCTCGCTTAACCGCTCTACTTCTAATACTTCAGGTCTCGGCGGCATCCCACCGAAATCAATATCCACAATCATATCGCGCAATGCCTTTTTGTACTCAGGCCATTCCTCGGGGGTGACACGGGTACCGTCCGCCTTTAAAAACGGGTCAGGCATCTTGCCTAAAAAAGTAACTTTTCTCATACTTCCCAGCTCCTTTCGTCTTGACATTATTCTACCACGCTTTTTCGCGCTTTTCAATAGCTATTCCATCAACTTTGCCAAATTTTCGGTGGAGTACTCCACTTCCGAAGAGTACATCCGCGCCATGTCCAAAAAGGTCTCGTCCGTGGCAATCCTCCCCAGTAGCCGACAGCTTTTTAAAACCATCCGCACTACTTTGGCGTAGTCCTCGTCTGTCCATGCCTCCGCCCAGTGACGGAAGATTAAGTACGCGCCAAACTGCTCCAAAAGAAGTTCCTTCTTCACACCACCCTGACATGCCAGTGCCTCAGTCCACGCCTCATCCAAACGCTCCAAGGCTAAAAATTCTGCTACTAAAGCCTCCTCCGTCGACAGAGTAATCCGATATTTTTCGGTTAAAACACCCATCCGCTTTTGAAAGGTCAGTTTGCGGTCCTGAAGCACCTTCAAAACAGCCTTCTGCACCTTGAAAAAACGACGCTCTTTTCGGCTCATCCATAAGGGATGACGAATAAAAAACGGCGCTTCTTCAGACAAAATAATCCGCGACGCTTCTTCGCAACAAAGCCCCAAGCCTGTCTCGGTAAAGGTGTCATACTCGTTTGAAAACCGCGGATGTAGGTAACAGATGTCACACAACGCTCCGTCCCCATGCTCACGGATGATTTCGCAAAGCCCGTCCTCGTCTAAAAAAGGACAACGCTTCCCTTCACCCAAAACAAAATGAGGAGGCTCCCCTTCAATATGCGTCCGAATCTTCTCCCCCATAGGCGAGTTTAAAGATTGGTATAATTCATAGGTATCCGCATCAATGTCAATCTCCCAGCCGATACAACAGCTGTGCCGACATTCCCCTGCAATACACTTGAATTTGGGATAGTAACGCGGAAAAATTTCTTTCATAAAATCACCCACACCATCATACCACGAAGACCAACAGATTGCAATAAAAAAGCCCTCCCCGAAGGGAGGGGTATTTAAATGATAGGTTTTTTGGCTCCACATTCTTCGCAAACTTCTGTAGCTACAGGATTTGCGTGTGAGCATTTATTGCATTGCCATGTATTCCACCAGCTTTCCTGGTCGTACTCCTGCTCATCCGCATTCTCAATTTCTTGAACTTCTGCCTCCACCTTATTTTTTACTACTTCTCCCGTTACACACTCTCTTTCTCTATACAAAGTAACATTTGCAGATATGCGAGTGTTTTGAACAAGACTTGCAAGAGACGCAAAACGCATTGCGATAAATTTATAGATTAAGCATTCGAAAAGCGCTCCGACAAAAGAGATCGCAAAAACGATAACGAATTCTCCTATTGCCCCATCATATATGCCAAAAACCAATGCAACAATAAATCCAATTATCAATACAACCCCAAATATTATCCGTCCGACAAATTCAATATTATCGCAAGTTTTCCACAAACGAGCAACCAGCTCATTTTCTTCATAACATTCTTTCAACGTTTTTGGAATACTACTTACTCTGCCCGATTGAGACAACATTCTTTTTTCCTCCTTAATAGTAGCTTCTTCAAACTTATTATATCTGTATTACAGATAAAAGTCAATATCTTTATTACAGATATGTCATAATATTTTAGGGTGATATTATGAAGTTTAAGAATTTACGCGGAATCCGCGAGGACAGAGATATCAAACAAAAGGACATTGCAAAAGTGCTGAATGTCTCTCAAAATACTTATTCTCAATATGAAAACGGAATCATCTCTCTCACTGCCGAAGTGCTGATTAAACTGTCCCAATACTACGATGTCAGCATCGACTTTCTTTTAGACCAGACCGACAACCCAGATATCAACAAGTAAAGCCACCCCAAAGGGTGGCTTTTTTATTGGTCTCGAACACAAGCGGACGTTAGCATATATTTGTTGGTTCGAACCAAAAGAAAAGATGAACATATTAAAATAAGCTTTGCGAAAGCAAAGCCACCTCAACTTCTTCCTTATTCACTATTACTTATTACTTCAAAATCCTCGTTCGTATTTAGGGAAAAGTGAAGAGTGAAGAGGTAATACGTAAAAATCCCCGTTCTTGCGAACGAGGATTTTTGGCTCCCCCTGTTGGACTCGAACCAACGACTCTGCGATTAACAGCCGCATGCTCTACCGACTGAGCTAAGGAGGAATATAGGTGTGGGTACTACAGCGATGTAGTACCCACTGGTTCCGGCGACGATCTACTTTCCCAGGCAGTTGCCCACCAAGTATCATCGACGCGAAGGAGCTT
>JAGAUM010000219.1 GCA_017620795.1 Clostridia bacterium | reverse complement strand
GCATCATTCCAACCCCATATCCGCAACTCTTTATTGCTTTGTGGTCATGGGGATTGTTTCCTTTGCAGCCTCCAATCCGGCAGAACTTTTTGCCTTAACTGCAAAAGCCCCTGGAGCCATTATCCCCTTAGGAATCGGTATTGGCATTTGTACCAGTGTGCTACCTTATTTTTTGTATACATTATCTTTGCGGGATTTACCTGTGGGTACAGCATCCACATTAGGGATTATTGAGCCTATGGCGGCGACGGTTTTTAGTGTTGCCTTTTTGGGAGAACGCTTGAGCATTCCGTCTGTTTGCGGAATCCTGTTGATTTTAGGAGCGGTCTTTGTTCTGAACAAAGCGGAGGTAAAACAATGAGAGTCGTATTACAACGTGTTTCGGAAGCGGAAGTTTCGGTAGAAGGGAAGGTAATCGGTCAAATCGGTCAAGGTTACCTGGTTTTACTGGGCGTATCCAACGAGGATACCCGTGAGGTAGCGGACAAAATGCTGGAGAAAATCAAAAAGCTCCGCATTTTTGAGGACGAAAACGGAAAGGTCAATCTGAATATCGAGCAGGTGGAAGGCCGCCTTTTGGTGGTCTCCCAATTTACCCTTTATGCCGACTGTAAAAAGGGGAATCGCCCCAGTTTCACCAATGCAGGAAATCCCCAAATGGCAGAGGAGCTTTATGAGTATTTCTTAAGCCGTTGTGAAGAAACCTTCGGGGAAGTCCAGCACGGCTCTTTTGGTGCCGAGATGCAGGTGTCACTGGTTAACGACGGGCCTTTTACCGTCGTTTTAGACAGTGAGGTGATTTTTTAAGATTCTTGGGAAAATCAAAAAGTATGGCAACCTCATTTTGGAGTATACCAAAAAGAACTATCGCGCCTGCATGCGAGAGGCTTCGGGTCAGTTAAAGCACCCTTTTATTGTCCCCGGCAGTTGCTATACCGATAGCCTTTGGGACTGGGATTGCTGGCTGACCGACTTGGCATTGTCCGCAGTGGCAGAAGAGAATATTACCGAATACGAAAAAGGATGCGTCTTAAACTTTATAGACTTTGTTGCCGAAGACGGCACTACCCCCATTAATATTACTCCCGAGGTTTGTAATCAGGACTGTAGCAAAGAAGGATTAAGCAACATTCATAAACCCACCTTGGCGCAACACGCTCTGTTTGTTTCCGAGCGGTTAAATGACGTCTCTTGGTTGGACGACGGTTTTTCTGCCATCGTTCGTTACTTGGATTTTTATGAAAACAACTGCAAGCACGAGAGTGGTCTTTATTTCTGGTTGGATGACTGTGCCATTGGGGTAGATAATGACCCCTGCACCTTCTACCGTCCCGAAAAGAGCTCTGCATCCATTTACTTAAACTGCCTGATGTATAAAGAACTTCTGGCGGCAGACTGTTTGGCAAAGCGCTTGGGTGTTGCAACGGATTTTGCAACCCGCGCTCAAAAGCTAAAACAAGCCGTTCGGGATTACTGTTGGGACGAACGGGACGGGTTTTACTACAGTGTGGATTTAAACCTGCTTCCCATTGACCTGAACCAAAAGCTTCATTCGGGCTGTCCCCGTCATTGGAACACCTTGATTCAGCGTATTGGTGTCTGGTCGGGGTTTATGGCAATGTGGGCAGGCATCGCTACGCCAAAACAAGCGAATCGGATGGTAAAAGAGCATTATAAAAATACCGAAACTTTCTGCGCTCCCTTTGGGGTGCGGACTCTGTCTAAAATGGAGAAGATGTATACCATTAAAAAGTCGGGAAACCCCTCTTGCTGGTTGGGACCTATTTGGGGAATTTCCAACTATATGACTTTTATTGGCTTACTCAATTATGGGTATGTGTCCGAAGCTAAAAAGCTAGCGAAAAAGACCATCACCCTGTTTGGTCGAGATATTGAACAGTGTGGCGAAATGCACGAATACTATGATCCTGAAACGGGCGAGGGAGTCAATAATCCCGGCTTCCAGAACTGGAACCTTCTTTCTTTGAATATGTTTAGGTGGTTGAAACATGAGTAATTTATGCATCACGGATGTCCGCGTCCAGCCTGGCGATGCTGCTTTTTTACTGGACGATGGCGAGACAGCAATTCTTTATGATACCGGCTTCGGCTTCACTGGTTTTGCCGTTGCTGATAAAGTAAAGGCCTTGTTGGGAACAAGACCTTTGGACTATATCTTTTTAACCCACTCCCATTATGACCACGCCTTGGGCTCTGCATATATCAAAAAGCGCTATCCCAATGCGGTGGTAGTAGCAGGGGAGTACGCAGCAAAAATCTTCCAAAAGCCAACTGCTAAAGCGGTCATGCGTGAGCTGGACCAAAAGTTTGCCAAATCCTGTGGCGTTTTTTCGTACGAGGATTTAGCAGATGAATTACAGGTAGACCTTCCTGTTTCGGACGGCTCAAAGATTTGCGCAGGAAAGATGACCTTTGAAGTGGTCAATCTCCCGGGGCACACCAAATGCTCGGTAGGCTATTACTGTGCCGAACATCAGCTTTTGCTCGGCAGTGAAACTATCGGTGTTTTTAATGGTGCAGACGATGTGGTTCCCTCTTATTTGGTGGGCGTTCAGCTGGCTTTGGATTCTATTGCCCGTGTCAAGGAACTGGATATTCAACAGATATTGGTACCACATTACGGGATACTCAATCACGAAGAGACAGCGCTCTATCTCAAACGGGCAGAGGAGCGGGCAAAGAGTGTGGCGGAGGCCATTGCCAATCAACTGCAGGAAGGTAAAACGATCGAGACAATTCTTGCTTGGTTTAAAGACGAGTTTTATCACGGTTATATCAAGACTATCTACCCCATAGACGCTATGGAACTGAACACTCATATTATGATTGAATTGGTAAAAAAAGAATTATTGCAAAAATAAAAAGACGGGAAAACCCGTCTTTTTATTTTATCGGAATGATAGGTGCCATTCCAACGTAATTCAGATGATACTTTTGAACCCAACTTTCAGCAACCCTCAGTGATTTCTCATCATAGGCGGCAAGAATATCGTGTGCATCAAACCCGAATGTCACGGGTGCGCCAGTTTGCCCGACTAATTCCCAGAACAGCTCTCGTGGATAACGCCGTTGGGAGCGGATGCCCAAGAAATTGATTTCAAGGGGAATGTTATACTCCAAAGAAGCGTCGCAAATTCGTTTCATCTCCGAAAGATAGACACTGTCCTCACCTGCGAAATTAAAAATATCAGGATGCGCCACATAGGTAAACACACCACTCTTGATTCCTGCAACCACGCAGTCCACATATTCTTTTAGGTGTGCAGGATCCTTGTCCATGGCGGTGGCACTTTGCCCATCAGGATGCTCATTGTTCAAAAAGTGTTGTCCTAAAATCAGATATTCTGCCCCGAACCTTTTTGCGTTTTCAAGCATTTCCTGAAAATAGAGAGGGTAGTATTCCATCTCAAACCCGATGTGGATTTGGATACGGTCTTGGTATTCTTCTCGCAACGCCTTTAGGGTTTCGAAATAATCCTCAACCTGTGCCAATGGAATGCGATAATATGACTCGTATCCGTCAGGAAAACGGAAGGGAATGTGATCGGAAAAGCCCATGACCTTGACACCGCAAGAGAGAGCACGGTCGATATATTCTCGCTCGGTACCTGTTGCATGGGTACAGCGATATGTATGGGTGTGCAAGTTATAGTTCATGGTTCTCCCTCCGATAGATTCTTGTCTATCCAAGTATACCAAAAGAGGTACGGGGATTTCAAGGGTTTTTATGCACAAAAACCCTTGATTTATGGTTTTTTATGTGTTAAAATAGTTGCGGTTTTATGAGAATAGGATTTACAGAAAGAAGAGAACAATAAATGAGCACACTATTATCTGTTTCAATTGCATTATTAGCAGGTCTTTTAATGACCCGTGTATTTAAACCTTTAAAGCTTCCGGCAGTCACCGCTTACTTGATTGCAGGCATTTTGGTTGGCCCTTATTGCTTGGGTGCTTTGGGAATTGAAGGTTTGGGCTTTAACACCGCAGAAGCAGTTCACCATCTGACGCTGATTTCCGAAGTTGCATTAGGCTTCATCGCTTTTTCTATCGGTAACGAATTCCGCCTTGATGAGTTGAAAAAGACG
>JAGAUM010000218.1 GCA_017620795.1 Clostridia bacterium | reverse complement strand
TTCTGGCAGTGAAACTGGGGGAAAAGCGATGGTAATGGGCTTGGTGTTGCTTTGCACGCTGCTTTTGGGGTGGCTGCGTCGGGTAGCGGTGTTCGACTGTTTTTGTGAAGGCGCCCGAGAGGGGCTTTCCACTACGCTACGGGTCTTTCCGTCTTTGTTGGGGCTGTTGGTAGCCATCGGGATGCTACGGGCGTCGGGGGCGATGGACGGATTGGTAAGCCTTTTATCCCCTTTGGGAAGGGTGTTGGGGATTCCGCCGTCCATTTTGCCCTTGGCGTTGATGCGTCCCATTTCGGGAAGTGGGTCTTTGGCACTGGTTCAGGATGTGTTTAACAAGTTCGGGGCAGACTCCTTCATCGGTCGGGTGGCGTCGTTGATTATGGGGTCCAGTGAGACTACTTTTTATACCATTGCGGTCTATTTCGGCAGCGTCGGCGTGCGTAAAACCAGACACACGGTGGGTGCGTCACTGTTGTCCGATTTGTGCGCTACTATCCTTGCAGTGGCGGCGGTACGGGTCTTTTTTGAATAATGCTTGATTTTGTTGGGCAAAACTGGTATAATAATGATAATTCCATAAAGGAGGTTTTGAAAATGGAAAACGGAAAAGTTGTATTTTCGGAAGACGTTATGATTTCGCTGGTGAAAAAGGCGATTGCTGAGACCGAGGGCGTTACAACCGTCAGCGGTGGTTTGTTTAATAAGAAGCCTGCCATCCGCGCGGTGGTAGAGGACGCAGGCGTGTCCGTTTCGGCGTCGGTTTGCGTTGAGTATGGCAAGCATATTCCCGATGTGGTTTTAGGCTTACAGCAAAAAGCTGCAGGCATGATTACTGACATGACAGGTTTAACGGTACTGGAGCTGAATATCGTGGTTGCTGACGTCGCAATCCCGAAGACGGAGGAAGTAGCTGAATGAGTTGGAGCGTTTCGCTCCTTCGCGCCGTAAATCGGCTCTTTCCCCTTCCACAACACCCTTTTAACCTGCAAAACGACGGGGTCAAGACCTATGCCGAATGGCAGTTTGAAAAGGGTCGCGACACCGTCGCTTTTTATTTGCAGTTCGCTTCGTTGGACGAGCTGTTTTTAGACAAGCAGGTGTTAGACATCGGTTGCGGTGCGGCAGGAAAGACCCTCTTTTACGCAAGTTGCGGAGTAGAGCATATCACCGGCATGGATATCGTCGCCCATTACGAGGAGGAGGCCAACGCCCTGGCAGAGCGTCTGGGCTATCAGGACAAGTTCACCTTCGTGCTGGGGGATGCGGCGGCAACACCCTTTGCCGACAACAGCTTTGATACTATTATCATGAACGATGCCATGGAGCATGTGGACAAGCCCGAGGCAGTACTTTCCGAGTGCTTGCGGATTCTGCGTCCCCATGGTCGGATTTATATTAACTTCCCGCCCTATGACCATCCCTACGGCTCCCACTTGAGTGACGCCATTGGCATGCCCTGGGTGCATCGGTTCTTTTCTGAAAAGACCTTGATTCAAGGGTATAAAGAGCTGGTCGCCCATCTGCCCGACGGACAAAGCCGTGTGGATTTTCGCATCTCGAAAAAAGAGGACGGCACGGAATATTTTTCCTACATCAACCATATGAGTATCCGCCGTTTTCGGGGTATACTAAAACGACTGAATCTGCAACCCATCTACATGCACGAAGCACCTTTAAGAGGGTTCTTAAAGCCTCTGGCAAAGCTCCCTGTGTTAAAGGAATTTTTCGTCAAGATGGTGGTTTGCGTTATTGAAAAGGAGTAACCATGGAGATTTCAAACACCATTCGCTACATCGGGGTCAACGACCACAAGACCGACCTGTTTGAGGGTCAGTACCAGATTAAAAGCGGAATCTCGTACAATTCCTACCTGATTTTAGACGACAAGACCGCGGTCATGGACACGGTAGACGCACGCTTTTCTCACGAGTGGCTGGACGCCCTGCAACGGGAGTTGGGCGGCCGTAAACCCGATTATCTGATTATTCAGCACATGGAGCCCGACCATTCGGGAAGCATTGCCCGATTCTTATCCGCTTATCCCGATGCGACCATCGTTTCCAATGAAAAAGCTTTTGCCATGATGCAGAAGTTTTTCGGTGTTCCCAAAGACACCGACAAGACCCTGACCGTCGGAGAAGGGGACACCCTCACGCTGGGTCAGCATACCCTGACCTTTGTTTTGGCACCCATGGTTCACTGGCCTGAGGTCATGGTCACTTATGATGCCTTGGATAAAGTCTTGTTCTCTGCCGACGGATTCGGCAAGTTTGGCGCTCCCGATGTGGACGAGCCGTGGAAGGACGAAGCCCGTCGCTACTATATCGGCATCGTGGGCAAGTACGGTCCGCAGGTGCAGGCACTTTTAAAGAAAGCGTCTGGCTTGGATATCGAGACCATCTGCCCGCTCCACGGGCCTGTTCTGCACGCACCTTTGGAGCAGTATTTGAACCTGTATCAGACCTGGTCCTCCTACCAACCGGAGGAGGAGGGCGTCCTGATTGCCTATACCTCGGTCTACGGCAACACCCAAGCCGCGGTTCGCAAGCTGGCAGAAAAGCTTCGTGGCTTGAACTGCCCCCGTGTGGAACTTCGGGATCTGGCGCGGACGGATAGTGATCAGGTGGTCGCAGATGCGTTCCGTTTCAGTAAGCTGGTCTTGGCAACCACCACCTATAACGCAGGGTTATTCCCCTATATGCGTCGGTTTGTGGAGTATCTGACCGAGCGGAATTTCCAGAATCGCACCGTGGGCTTGATTGAAAACGGAAGCTGGGCACCCCGCACCAACAAGCTCATTCATGAAGCTTTTGCAGGGAGCAAGAACATCACCTGGTTAGAGGATGAGCTGACCATCAACGCCGCCATGACCGAGGAGAATCAACAGACTCTGCAGAAGATGGCAGAGGAGCTGTGTCAGGACTATATTGCTCAGGACAGCAACACCGCCGACAAGCAGGATATGACCGCGCTCTTTAAGATTGGCTACGGCTTGTACGTCGTCACCTGTCGGGACGGGGAGCGGGACAACGGCTTAATCGTCAACACCGTCACCCAGGTGACCGACACGCCCAATCGGATTGCGGTGACGATTAATAAGGAAAACTATTCTCACCACGTCATAAAGCAGACGGGCAAAATGAACATCAACTGCCTCTCGACCGAAGCACCGTTTGCGGTGTTTGAAAAGTTCGGCTTTATGAGCGGCAGAAACGTCGACAAGTTCGAGGGCTGTGAGCCGCTTCGCAGCGACAACGGTCTTGTATTCTTACCGCGTTATATC
>JAGAUM010000217.1 GCA_017620795.1 Clostridia bacterium | reverse complement strand
TGTTATAGCCAAAGTCGGAGTTTTTGATGGTCAGTCCGTTATTGGCAAGAGAAGCGTTTTCGGACAGGTAACGAGGCTCTACCTTGACCTCGCGGTCCAAAGTCAGGCGGTAATAAATTTTGCCGTTAAAAACTACAAGCCCCGTATCATGGGTCAAGTCCACCGCAGGGGTATAGCTGCAGGTTTCCGACTTCACGATTTTGGCAGTCGCCATCTGGATGCCGTTTTCGGTAGAGAAGCGCATGGTGTCCCCGGGCATCAGCAGGAAATCGTCCTTACTGCTCATGGCAACAATAACGGTCTTGGGGTCCTCCTGCCCTGCCACACGGCCATAGACCGAGTGGACGTTGATGCCGTCGTCGTTGGTGTTGCGGATGGTGATGTTTTCCATCAAAGCGCCCTTACGAACCGAGCGGGCGAAATAACCCGTACCATTGACCGAATAAATACGGTCTAAGGTTGCGCCTTCGGGTGCGGGACCGGGGATAATCTTCAAATTCTTATAGGTACTGCCGCCGTTGGTATGGTTTTCACCGATGCCGGTCAGACCGGTGTGGACGGTCAGGTTCTCGAAATAGAGAGCGCCGCAGTTGGAAATGGAAATGTTATCGCCCACCTTGGCGCGACCGCCGACCAGATCCCCTGCCTGAATCAGCTTGGCGTAAGTTTCGTTGGGCAGGAAGAAGCGGTAGCGATACTGACCGATTTTTTCGTAGGTGCGCAGACCGCCTGCAGTCAGGTTGGGAACGGGTGTGCCGTCGGGACGGTAATAGCCCGCACCCAGTTCCTCCGTATAGAACTCGGCCTGGTCCAGGAAATGGTGCGGATATGCGGGATCGACCCAAATATCCAGCGA
The DNA here is from genome assembly GCA_017620795.1 of Clostridia bacterium. Lineage (GTDB taxonomy): Bacteria > Bacillota > Clostridia > RGIG8785 > RGIG8785 > RGIG8785. The sequence continues at coordinate 1,827 of JAGAUM010000217.1, read as the reverse complement.
ACGTCCGTCCTCGGCGATGGATAACACCTTACCCTGGTAAAAGCCCACATCCTCGTAGTCGGTGGTAAGTCCCTTTACGGTCACGTTTTCACAGTTGCTGAAGACGACACCGGGAGCGTTAATCGACTGGTATAAGAAGGTAACACCCTCGGCATTAATGGTAAAGTCCTTCATGTCTTTTAAGACCACATGTCCCTGGGCACCGTCCATGGACATTCGATAAGCACCTTTGGGAATGGTGACCGATTTTTTGCCACTGTTATAGGCATCTAAAATCAGCTTTTCCACATCCACTTCGGAATAGACCTTGGCTTTGTAGACTTCGGAATAAGTACCCTCGGGGTCTTTTTGTGCCGATGCCTCGATAAAACGGTTTAAGATGACCGCCGCCTCGGCTCGGGTTGCCGTTGCCTTGGGGGCAAAGGTGCCGTCGGGATTGCCCAAAATCAAACCGAGTTTCAAGGACTGTGCCACCCGTTCTTTTACCCACGGAGCACAGGCATCCCTGTCGCTGAATTGGGACAAGTCCCCCTGCTCCAACTTGCGATAGTTCTTGTTTAGTAGGGTATCCACCATGATGGCGGTCATTTCCTCACGCAGGATGGGCGCATCAGGGCTGAAGTTGCCGTCAGGGGTCAGCTCGTCCGCAATCAGGTCCCACGCATACGCCGCCGTTATAGTGTTGGAGAACCATGCACCCACGGGGACATCTTTATAGTAGTCTTTAAAAGGAAAGGCAGGAATCTGTGCGGCTTTTTGAACCATGGTCAAGAACTCTGCACGGGTGACCTGGGCTTCGGGGTCAAAGACCCCCTCCGATTTGCCGACCACGATGCCCTTTTCCACCAAGGCGGTAACCGCCTCTTCCGCCCAGTGACCCTTGATGTCGGAAAAAGCAGCGGAAAGCACGTCTTCGTTGACTCCTTCCGCGTAGCAAACGGGCGGGTTCCAGGAAACGCCGTCCGAGTTCTGGTCGGCGTTACAGTTGACACGGAAATGAATTTCGTCGCCTGCTTTTACGGCAAAGAGCAGGTCGGGAATGGTCACCTTCGTGGTGCTCTTGACCAGAACCATGCCGGTAGCGGGGAAGATGGGAATGTTGTTTTTGGTAATCGAGAACCGCGCACCGTCACTTTTTGCATTGGTCACGGTAACGGTGGACGAGGGCAGTGCCAGATACCCGTCTTTGGGGCAGACGAAGGTGGCAACACCGTCCCCTGCTTCACCGGGGTGGAAGGTGCCAGGATAGGGGACCGAACCTGCGCGCCAGTTCTGGTAAGTGCCCGAGAACCAGCCGTTGATGTAAGTAAGGTCGTGGTATTCGTCCAACCCCACTTCAGCGTTCTGGAACTTCCAGGGGGAGTCGGGGTTTTCTCCCGTGAAATCGTCGGTGAATTTTTGGGGAGCAGAAAGGGTAACCCCCTCGGCAAAGCCGACGGTGACGCCTGCGGCAGGGACCGCAGCCGCATCTTTGCTTAAATAGGAGATGGTCTTGGGCCAGGAAAGTCCGTCCGCGTCCTGAGTTTTGATGCAGTTGACACGGAAGCGGATCACATCGCCCTTTGTAACGTCCAGTACCAGGTCAGGAATGGCGACTTTGGAATCGGGCATTAATACCGCCCAGTCTTTTTGGGGGAAGAGCTGCTCGTCATTCTTTAAAATCTTGATCTGTACGCCGTCGGACAGGTTGGTTGCGCCCTTGGATGCCGTTGCCTTGGCAATGACAATTTTGCCGTCGGAAGGGGCAGTAAAGGCAACAACGGGGTCGCCAATCATGCCTGCGTGCATACTGCCGGGAAACTGGACGGTACCGTAGCTCCAGTTCTG
>JAGAUM010000216.1 GCA_017620795.1 Clostridia bacterium | reverse complement strand
GGAGGAGGTGATGGAAAACATCGCTTCACCCACTCCGGGGATGGAGAGCATGGCGCACTGACCGGGTAGGTGGTCAAAGGCCTTTTTGCCGTCGGGCGTCACCACGCGGAAGGTCTTGATGTCGGGGGTGTCGATGCGTACATCGGTAATCACACCGATATGGGGCATCAACGGATCTTGTTGCTTCAGCATGTTTCTTTCCCTCCCAGCGTTTTCATTACTTTTACAATATTCATGGAAATGGGACACTTTGCAAGGCAGCGTCCGCAACCCACACAGCTGTATAATCCGTCATTGTTGGCAGGATAGTATACCAGCTTATGCATAAACCGCTGACGGAATCGCTCGACTTGGGTCAGGCGGTTGTTGCCATGTGCCATCTTCGTGAAGTCCGAATACATGCAAGAATCCCAGCAACGGAACCGCACTACGCCGTTTCCTGTGCTAAAGTCCTTGATGTCATAGCACTGACAGGTGGGGCAGACAAAAGTGCATGTGCCACAACCCAAACAGGCTTCGGACAAGGTCTTCCATTCGGGACGGTCAAAGAGCGCTTCGGTCTTATCTCCACCGAATCCGTCGGTGGTCAGGTCCTTTAAGGGAAGCTTTTTCAGTACCTTTTGAATCTGTTCTTTTTGTGCTTCTACCGCACTGGCATCCGCTTCCTCGGTCAAGCCCTCGATTTTCTGTAAGAGCGCTTCACCACGGGGAGTGTTGGCGTTGAAATAAAGGTCGGTTTCCGTCTTCCAGACCGAAACATCCCCTTGGGGTTCTGCCGCATCAATGCCAAAGGTCTGACAGAAGCAGGTCTCAATCGGACGGGTGCAAGCCACCGTCACAATGGTGCCGTGAGCACGGCGGTTGGCATAGTAGCTGTCCTGGGGCTCGGTCAAGAACACGCGGTCTAACACCTCAAAACTCTTGGCATCGCAAGCACGGACACCAAAAACGATGAAGTCCTCGGTCTCACTGCGGGTGTCAATCAGCTCAATGGTCTTGCCAGCGGTCTTAAATGCCATTAAATCTTCCATCTGGGGGAAGAAGAACTCTTTCGGGCTCTTGTTGGTATTGAGCGCGTCGCTCCATACCTTGCCCGACTCCCACTTTTGGTAAGTGGCTCCGTCAGCAGTGTCCACGGGCAGATACAACGTAGCGTCTGCCGCCAGCTTGGCAAAGAGGGTGTCTTGTGCGCTTAAGGAACATTTACGCATCAGTTGTCCCTCCCTTCAAAAATTTCAGAGGCTTCTAAATCGTCTAAAGTGTAGTCCACCAAAGGTGCGCGAGAACCTACTTCCGCTCCTGCCTGATAGTCTCCGTAGAAGCGGTCAATATCATGGATGAACTTGCGATTCAACAGGTGCAGGGGAATCTGTTGCGGACAAACGCGGGAGCATTCTCCGCAGTCGGTACAGCGACCTGCCACATGGAACGCACGGATGATGTGGAAGAGCTTTTCTTCAAAGCTGTTGGCTGCCGCCTTGTTCTCCACACCCGAGTTGGGGTTGTCGAACACGCACTTCTCGCAGGTGCAAGCAGGGCAAACATCCCGACAAGCGTTACAACGGATGCAGCGGGATAACTCATTTTGCCAGAAGGCAAACCGCTCGTCAGCGGTCATGGCTTCCAAACGCTCGACCTCGTCAAAACGGTTGGATTCCAAAACCTCGCCCGTTTCGCCCAACAGTTCGTCATAAGCTACATGCTTCTTGCTCTTACAAGCAAGGCAACGCTCTGCCAAGACCGTTTCCGTTTCGATGGCAATGGGCGCATCCTCATAAAGCGTGGTTACTTTTAAAACATCTTCCTCGCAGGCGATGGAGGCAATGCCCTCGCCACAAGCGTCCTTAATCTTTTTGATATCGACCATGCCTTCACAGGGGATGCCGATAGCATAGACCTTTTCACGATCAAAGCGATGCTCGGTCAAGAGCTGGTTAAAACTATAAGTGTCGCAGGGCTTTAAGAAAGTTAAAATCTTTCCTTCGATGTTACGGGTCTTTTCTACCAGATACTTGGAGAAGTTGGCACCGCAGAAATCGTTCCAGACAAAGTTTTTCTGGAGGTCCTCCGCATCGGTGAAGAGAGCGGGGGTAATGTCATAGTCAAACTCGCCCTTCTTCCAGCCTAAAACGGCGGAAACTTCATGGGCTTGGAGCATTGCGATGGCTTTTTCGACCAGACTTTCACGGCTTATTTTTTGCATCGTAAATCCTCCAATCGTTTATTCTCGCCCAAGGCGGTGACGGTCGCCACAAAATCGTTCATGGTGGCGGCAAACTTGGCGCCTTCTGCGGCGGAAACCCATTCTACACGGGTCCGTTCCCGCTCAATCCCTAAAAAGTCCAGCATGGAGAACAACAACGCCATGCGGCGGCGGGTAAAGTAGTTTCCTGAAGTGTAGTGGCAATCCCCGGGATGGCATCCGCAGAGGATAACTCCGTCTGCCCCACGCTGAAAAGCGCGCAGGATGAACATGGGGTTGACACGGCAGGAGCAGGGGACACGGATAATCTTCACATCCGCAGGGTAGTTTAAGCGGTTGTTGCCTGCAAGGTCTGCGCCTGCATAAGAACACCAGTTACAGCAGAATGCCACAATCAAAGGCTTGTATTCTTTTACTTGCATATTGCATCCACCTCCGCCATAATCTGACTACTGGAGAATCCGCGTAAGTCCATTGCGCCCGAAGGACAAGCAACGGTACAAGCACCGCAACCCTGGCAAACTGCAGGATTGACCTGTGCCACCCGACGCATTCTCGTGGTGCGGTCGGGCATGCGGAACTCTTTGTCTACATAAGTGATTGCGCCGTAAGGACATACCCGCTCACAGGACGAGCAACCGTTACACATCAGCTCGTTGGAGCTTGCGATACAGGGGTTTCCTGTCAGCTTATCCTTGACCAACAGCCCAATGACCTTTGCCGCAGCGGCAGAAGCCTGAGAAACGGTCTCGGGGATATCCTTGGGGCCTTGACAGCATCCCGATAAGAACACGCCTGCAGTAGGACTCTCCACAGGACGGAGCTTGGGATGGGCTTCGGTAAAGAAATCGTTGGTGTCCATGCTGGCAGTCAGCATCGTTGCCAAGGGTCGGGCGGATTTGTCCGGCTCAATGGCGGCGGCTAAAACCACCAAATCAGCATCAATCTTTAACTGCTTATCTGCAAGCAGGTCGGACGCCTGAACAATCAGCTTATCTCCCTCGGGGGTAACCTTACCGACCATGCCCTTGATATAATGGACGCCATACTCTTCCACTGCACGGCGGTAGAACTCGTCAAAGTTCTTACCGGGGGTACGAACGTCGATATAAAAGACATAGACCTCGGTGTCGGGGTACTTGTCACGGGTCAGCATGGCATGCTTCGCCGTGTACATGCAACAAATCTTGGAGCAATACTCTTTGCCTTTTTCCGCGCAGGCATCGCAACGGGAGCCGACGCACTGAACAAAGACAATCTTTTCGGGATGCTTGCCGTCGGAGGGACGCAAGAGCTTTCCTGCCGTCGGACCTGCGGCATTGGTCAACCGCTCGAACTCCAAAGAGGTAATAACATCTTTGGACTGGTTGTAAGCGAACTCGTCAAACTTGTCCATGGAGATGGGGTTATAGCCCGTCGCCACAACGATTGCACCGTACTTTTCTTCGATATATTCGTCTTTTTGGGTGTAGTCAATCGCCCCAGCCGTACAAACCCTTGCACAGAGTCCGCACTTGCCATTTTTCAGCATGTTGCAGGCGTTGGGGTCGATGGTGGCAACCTTCGGCACCGCTTGGGCAAAGGGAATATAAATGGCAGGACGGTTGTCCATTCCCAGATTAAATTCGTTGGGATTCTTCTTCATGGGGCACTTGTCCACGCAGGCACCGCAACCGGTGCAGATGTCCTCTTTGACATAGCGTGCATTTTTCTTGATGGTAACATCAAAGTTGCCCACAAAGCCTTTCACTTCAGTAACTTCACTGTAAGAGAAAATCCGCACATTCTCGTTCTGTGCCACATCCACCATTTTCGGGGTCAGGATACATGCCGCACAGTCCAAAGTCGGGAAGGTCTTATCCAACTGTGCCATCTTTCCGCCGATGGTGGGGAGCTTCTCTACAATATCTACCTTAAACCCTGCATCGGCAATGTCCAATGCCGTCTGAATCCCTGCGATACCGCCGCCAATGACCAACGCGCGCTTGGTCACAGGAGATTCACCGGGGGTTAGGGGAGCGTTCAAATGCACCTTGGCGATGGCGGCTTTGCCCAAAATAATCGCCTTTTCGGTGCCGATTTCCATTTCTTTATGCACCCAGGAGCACTGCTCGCGGATGTTGGCAATCTCCACCATATAGGGGTTTAAGCCTGCTTTTTGAGCAGTCTTACGGAAGGTCGCCTCATGCATCCGAGGGGAGCAGGAGCAGATGACCAACCCCGTCAGGTTGTGTTCACGAACCGCGTCAACAATCAGGTCCTGACCTGCTTGGGAGCACATATACTGATAGTTGGTGGAAAAGACAACGCCCGGCTCGTTCTTAAGAGCGTCGGAAACCGCCTGCACATCAACGGTGCCTGCGATGTTGCTACCGCACCAACATACAAATACGCCGATTCTTTGCATTCTGTCTTTCCCTCCTTACTTGCTATATTTCCGAAACGCGCTGACCAACAACTGTTGGGGCGTTTCTTCGTCCGAAAGGGACGGAATATCGTCTGCTTTTAAACTGTTGTTACCTTGCTTGCGGACTGCCGCTAAACGCACTGCCTCCACCAGCTTGGCAGGCTCTACCCCACGGGGGCAACGCTCTACACAGGCAAAGCAGGACAGACAGCGGTATAAGGATTCGGAGTTTAACAAGGGCTCAATATCCCCTGTCTCTACCATATACACGAACTGATGGGGATGATACTCCATCTCCTCATAAGCAGGACAAGTGCCCGAGCACTTTCCGCAACGCATACACTTTCTGGGGTTGACACCGCTTTCGCGGATCAACTCTTCCTGTAAAAACGAATTATTCATGGTCCGCCTCCTTTACACCCAAGGCTTCAGCCAATAACTCGGTGAAATAAACCACGGGAACTTCCGAGCCGTTTTTTTCCAGATTATAACGGCAAAGGGGGCAGGCAGTGACCAACAGCTCTGCACCGGCAAGGTTCGCACTGTGAGAGACACTGTTGCTCTTCTTCTTTGCCAACTCGGGGCTTTCCACCGAAACGTATCCGCCGCAACACTCGTTACGGTAGGGATAAATGACCGGTTCTGCGCCCAACGCCCGAATGAAGTCTTCCATGATCTTGGGGTTTTCGGGGTCGTCCATCTTCATCACATTGCTGGGACGAAGAAGCAG
>JAGAUM010000024.1 GCA_017620795.1 Clostridia bacterium | reverse complement strand
TGTGGGAGCGCTACATTCATATGTACTACGCCACCCACCTGCCCGATGTGAAGTTTGAGACGGTCAACTTCGGCCACGCAGGGGACGATACTGCCACCTTGCTTTCTAAAATCGATCGGGATATCGAGTTCCGTCCCGATGTCAACCGCGCCTATGTTTTAATCGGCGCCAATGACACCAACGCGGAAAAATCTCCCTTGTTTGAGGAACGCTTAACCGCAGTGGTCAAGAAATTAAAGTCCAAGCCCAACATCAAAGAAGTGGTCTTAATGACCATCACCCGTTATGACGGTACCGGCCCCTCGGTGGAATTCTCGTTAGCCAATCAGGAAATCACCCGTAAGGTCGCCAAAGCCCTAAACTGCCCCTTGGCGGACTCGGGCAAGATGCTGGTGGAATTTGACGATAAACTGGAAGTGGAAAAGCCCGGCACCTCCATCTTCCCCGACAAGCTCCATGCCGACGCAACGGGCCATATGTACTACGCTTATGCCATCTTCAATGCTCAGGGTCTGACCCCTCCCAATGGCAAAGACCTGCCCATTGTCACGGTTGATACCCAAACCAACACTGTTATTGAAGCCAAGAACGCTACGGCTTCCGCCGTAACCCAGAACGGCAATTCCTGGTCGGTTACTGTTACGGCTGACCGTCTGCCCTTCCCCATTATGGGCGGCTATGACATTGCAGAGGAAATCGGAAACTATGACGATTTAATCGGCAACCATGATTTGTATCAGTTTATTAACCTGCCTGCAGGCATGTATACTTTGTCGGTAGACGGCACTGAAGTCGGTACTTATAGCCATACCCAGCTTTGTGCCGGTGTTGACCTTGCCAATGTAGAAGGCTCACCCATTCAGGAGCGCGCCAAGCTGGTTCGCTGCAAGGTAGAAAGCTACTGCATCAAGTACACCGGTTATATGTCCAACGGTCATGTGGTGGAGTATTCGGACTTAGGCATTGAAAAAGCCAACCCCTCGTTGGAGGAAATCACCGCCGCTGTAGAAGAAGCCGTGGCTTCGGGCAAGCTGAACCAAAACACAGGCACTGCCATGATCAACAACAAAAAGAACCGTGACGCCCTTTATGGAGAGATTCGTGGTTTGTATGACGAAATCGGCGTTTTGGCGGCAGACCGCGACTTTACCTTCACCGTCACCCAGAAGATGGGTACGGGCGCGGCTGTGAAGTCCTTTGCCGATGTGGAAAACCACTGGGGTAAACCTTACATCCTGCCCATGGCGCAAATCGGCATCATCAACGGCAAGGGGGAAAACACCTTCGACCCCGACGGACAGATTACCCGTGCAGAGTTTTTGACCCTGGCATTAAAGGTGGGCAAGATTACCGCTACTGCAGGGGAGACCTACTCGGACGTCGCGGCAGACGCATGGTTCTCCGCAACGGTAGCCACTGCCAAGAAGCTGGGCCTCATTCCCGACGCTATGGTAGAGGGTGGTACCTTCAAGCCCGACCAGCCCATCACCCGTCAGGAGATGACTGCGGTCTTGACCGCACTGTACGAGTCTCAGAAGCCTGCTTTAAAAGAGGCGGAAATCAACCACTTTACCGACCGTGCAAGCTTCTCTGACTGGGCGATTGCACCCATCGCCAAAGCCGTTGGCTTGGGCTTGGTTGCAGGCAACCCCGACGGGTCTTTCAACGCCCTCGGCAACGCTACCCGCGCTGAAGCGGCAGTCATTATGAACCGCCTGTATAAACAACTGTAAAAAAGAGAGACCCCATCGGGTCTCTTTTTTGATATGATAAGTGTCAATGGAACAAAAATTACTCAAATAGAAGAAAGCCCAATTCGGTTCAGGCAAGACATGAGCCAAAATGACCCTTTCATTGCCCCGAATGGGCTTTCCACCATTAGCGTAGCACAGTTTCTTGAACTTGTCAAGGTAATCCATACCTTTTTACGACGGCTCGTGCCCTCTCAGGCTTCGAATCCCTTTCTTCAAACACAAGGAAAGAAAAAGCACCCACAAAAGTGGATGCTTTTCTTTTTGGCGGAGAGAAAGGGATTCGAACCCTTGAACGGGTATTAGCCGTTACACGATTTCCAGTCGTGCGCCTTCGACCAGCTCAGCCATCTCTCCAGAGACTTTATCATTATACCACAAAGGTTGAAAAAGTCAACTACTTTTCTTTATTTTTCCGCAAGTTTTTGAAAAAATCTTTGATAATCCCTGCACATTCCTCTTGCATGACGCCCCCTGTAACCGCTACATTGTGGTTGAAAAGGTCGGGCACGAACAAATCCACCGTGCTTCCTGCCGCCCCTGCCTTTTCGTCATAGGCACCGAAATAGACATTTTTGATTCTCGATTGGATAATCGCCCCTGCACACATGGGACAGGGCTCTAAGGTTACATACAAGTCACAGTCCAAAAGCCGCCAAGACCCCAGCTTGCGACAGGCTTGGCGAATCGCCATCAGCTCGGCATGCTCCAGTACATTCTGGTTGGTTTCACGGCGGTTATAGCCACGGCCGACCACCACGCCGTCACGGACGATGACCGCACCGATAGGCACTTCATTGATGGCATAGGCTTTTTTGGCTTGGTTTAAGGCAAGCTTCATGGGATGCATCCAAATCACCTCGCCCCTATTTTAGCACGTTTTGGTTGACAAAGCAAGACAGGAATGGTAAAATCGTGAGGTCAAGATGTTCCTTGCCAAACCATCTCAAAAAAACAAGGAGGAATTCTTATGAAACAACTGACTCGGCTTGCCTTGGTGGCAGGCATCTATGTTGCCCTGACGGTGGCGTTAGCACCCATTTCTTACGGTGCGGTGCAAATCCGCATTGCAGAAGCCATGATGCTTCTTTGTTGCTTTGACCGACGCTACGGCATCGCCCTGACCTTGGGCTGTGCCATTGCCAATCTCTTTGGGGGATTCGGCTTGGCGGATATTATCATCGGCACGCTGGCAACGGCTCTGGCGGCGCTTTTTATGGGCAGAACAAAAAACCTGTTTTTATCGTCTTTGTGGGCGGTGGGATTGAACAGCCTGCTGGTGGGCGGAATGCTTGCGCTTATGACCGAAACCCCTTTTTGGATGAATGCGCTGTCCGTAGGAGTGGGGGAGCTTTTAAGCGTCTCGGTTTTCGGGGTGTTGCTCTTTTCTTTACTCCGCAAAAAAGACTGGATAAAATAAGACCCGTCGGGGTCTTTTTTTATTGACTTTTTAGTGCATTTTTGTTATAGTTAATGTGTAGGTTCAGTTTTGTTTTCAAATCAGGAGGAAAGTTATGAGAAAGCGTGTTTTGGCAACCGTCTTATCGCTGGTTTTAGCGTTGACGGCCATCCCCGTCGGGGCGGTGGTAGATTGCGGTGATGCGGAGGACTATACCTTTTCGGGCACCTATTACATGTCCTACCCCTTAAGCAGCTACTCCCAGTTCCCCAGTGGTG
>JAGAUM010000215.1 GCA_017620795.1 Clostridia bacterium | reverse complement strand
GGTCAGCAAATTAAGCCCCATCTTGGGCGATGCCGATCGTTTAGAGCAGGTGCTGACCAACATCGTTTCCAACGCCATCAAGTATACCCAGGAGGGTGGCGACATTTTGGTCACTGCAGGAATGCTTTATAGTGAAGTCTATGTGAAAGTCAAGGATAACGGCGTAGGCATCCCTGAAGAAGCGCAAGAGCACGTCTTTGACCGCTTCTATCGGGTAGACAAAGCCCGTTCCCGTGAGCATGGCGGCACTGGCTTGGGTCTTGCCATCGCCAAGGAAATTGTCGAGCTACACGGTGGCAGTATCCGACTGACCAGCAAAGTGGGCGTGGGTTCGGAAATCACCATCGCCTTTCCCATTAAGGAGGAATTAAAATGAGCTACGTAAGTGAATTGGTGCTGAATGTTTTGATTATTGCTTTTTACCTGCTTTCTTTTGCCATTGCCATCGGAGACTATGTAATGGTTTCTCTGTCCTTGTACACTATGGCGAAAAACCGTGGCATTCGTGGAGCGGGACTTGCCTGGGTGCCTGTTGCCAACTTCTGGATTGTCGGTAGTCTTGCCAACGAGGCAGACGCACAAAAAGGCATTCAAAGAAGATGGAACACCATCCTTCTGACCTTTGCGCTGATGGGCTTGGGCGGTTTGCTTGTGGTGTTTGTTGCACTGATTGCCGTCGGCATCCTTTACTATTTCGTTGCCGCAGATCTTTTACTGTGGGTGTTCCTTTTGGTTTATGGTCTTTTGATTGTGGATATGGTTGCGATGGTTGCTTTAAGCATCCTGTCTTCCATCTGCATTTTTAAGATTTTTGAATCGGTGGTTCCCCAAAAGGCAGTCAAATACCTTCTTTTATACCTTTTGGTTCCCTTGGGCGCAGGCATCTGCCTCCTAAAGACCCGCAACGCGGACGAGCCGATTCCGCCTATGGAAACCCTCACCAAAACCGAAGAAATGCTTTAAAAGGAAGAGGACAACCTCTTCCTTTTTTGTTGACGCTTATAGCCAAATGTGGTAAAATAGTCAAAGTTGGGAAAGATAAATCGAGGTGAAAAACCATGGATAAATTAAAAGGAATAAAACCCGAATCGGTTTTCCGATATTTTGAAGAAATCTGTGCCGTGCCCCGTGGGTCGGGGAATCGGGACGGCATCTGTCAATACTGCCTGAAAACGGCAGAAAAGTTAGGTCTTCTGGCAAAGTCCGATGCGGAAAAAAATGTGGTGATCTACAAGCCTGCCTCTGCAGGCTATGAGGATGCAGAGCCTGTGATTTTGCAAGGCCATACCGACATGGTCTGCCAAAAATCGGAAGGGCTTTCCTTCGATTTTGAAAAGGACGGCGTCCGCCCCTATATCGACGGTGACTGGGTTCGTGCCGAAGGAACCACCTTAGGTGCTGACAACGGCATCGCCATGGCGATGATTTTCGCTATTTTGGAAGATAACACCCTTGCCCATCCGCCTATTGAGGCGCTGTTCACTGCCGATGAGGAAATCGGTCTTTTGGGTGCGGCAGGGCTGGACGGCAGTTGGTTTTCGGGCAAGCGCCTGATCAATCTGGACTCGGAAGACGCAGATACCATCACCGTCTCCTGTGCAGGGGGAAGCGAGGTCACCTTTGCACTGCCTCTGGAAAAAGCTCCCGTTTCGGGAAGGGTGCTGACCCTTGCCATCCGTGGCTTACAGGGCGGACACTCGGGCGTGGAGATTGACAAAGGTCGGGTGAATGCCAACCTCTTGATGGGGCGCATCTTAAACCATATCAAGACTCCCTTCTCTTTGGTTTCGGTCACAGGAGGGGATAAGGGCAATGCCATTCCCTATGCGTCCACTGCTGTTCTGGTCACAACGGGTGCAGAAGCCCTTCGCAAGGAAGCGGAACACTACTGGGAGATTGTTCAAAAGGAATTGATTGAGCGAGACCCCGATGCTGAGCTGGTCTTGACCCCAGGAGAGGACGGAGAGCAGGAGGTAATGACAGCCCAGACCCAGGAAAAACTGATTTTTATTCTGACCTGTGCCCCTAACGGCATCATGGAGATGAGCAAGTCTATTAATGGCTTGGTGGAAACCTCTTTGAACCTGGGCGTATTAAACACAACGGATACCACGGTCAACATGACCTTCGCCTTAAGAAGTAATAAGCAATCGGCACTGGATGCGTTGGAGGAGCGGATGCGTCTGTTCGGGAAGATGACGGGCTGTGTTACCGATGCTATGGGCCAATATCCCCCGTGGGAATATCGGTCTGAATCGGCGTTAAGAACCACTACCGCCGAAGTCTATGCCGAGCAGTATGGCAAAGCCCCCAAGATTGAAGCCATCCACGCAGGGTTGGAGTGCGGCGTGCTTGCGGCAAAGATTGATGGGTTGGACTGCATTTCCATCGGCCCCGATTTACGGGATGTCCATACAGTGGGTGAGCGTTTGTCCATTCCCTCTACGGCAGAAACCTATCGTTTGCTGACTACCCTTTTAAAACGTCTGAAATGAGAATAAGCCTTGCTTTTCTCGGATAAATATGGTACACTATACAAGATTATGAAATCCGCAGTTTTGCGGTGGAATGGGAGTATTGGTATGAACGAACAGAACAACTTCAAACCTTATATTCCGGCAGAACGTGTCACACCCGAATTAACGGTGACCTCCATTATTATGGGTATCCTTTTGTCGGTAATCTTTGGTGCGGCAAACGCTTATTTGGGTTTACGTGTCGGCATGACCGTGTCGGCGTCGATTCCTGCGGCAGTTATTGCCATGGGCGTTATCCGCGTGTTGATGCGCAAAAACTCTATTTTAGAGAGTAACATTGTCCAGACTATCGGTTCCGCAGGTGAGTCTTTGGCGGCAGGTGCAATCTTTACCCTGCCTGCACTGTTCCTGTGGGCGGCAGAAGGCAAGATGGACAAGCCTGGGATGCTGGAAATCACCCTGATTGCTTTATTGGGCGGTTTGTTGGGTGTGTTTTTCATGGTTCCCTTGCGCAACGCTTTAATCGTAAAGGAACACGGCGTCCTGCCCTATCCCGAAGGCACTGCCTGTGCAGAAGTCTTGCTGGCAGGTGAAGAAGGTGGCGCAAAAGCGTCCACTGTTTTTGCAGGTATGGTCTTTGCGGCACTCTTTAAGTTCATCATCGACGGCTTAAAGCTGGTCATGGGCGAAGTTTCTTATAGCATTAAGGGCTATGCAGGTGAAATCGGTACCCAGATTTACCCCGCTGTTATGAGCGTTGGTTACATCTGTGGTGCACGCATTTCTTCTTATATGTTTGCTGGTGGCGTGTTAAGCTGGCTGGTTTTGATTCCTGCCATCGTACTGTTCGGCAGTGAGCTGACCTTAGCCCCTGGAAGCGCCCCCATCGGTCAGATGTTTGCAGAAGGTGGCGCATCGGCAATCTGGAGTTCTTATATCCGCTACATTGGCGCAGGCGCTTTGGCAGCAGGCGGTATCATCAGCCTGATTAAGTCCCTGCCCTTGATTGTCAAGACCTTCTCGGGCGCTATGAAGAGCATGACCAGTGCAACCGCAGGCGGTCGCTCCCGTACCGAGCAGGACATCAGCTTAAAGGTTGTTTTAATCGCTATTCTGGTGTTGACCATTTTGGTCTGGTTGGTTCCTGCAATTCCCGTTTCTTTGTTGGGTGCGTTTATTGTTGTTATCTTTGGTTTCTTCTTTGCCACTGTTTCCTCCCGCATGGTTGGCTTGGTCGGTAGTAGTAACAACCCTGTTTCGGGTATGGCAATTGCAACTTTGTTGATTGCCACTTTGATTTTGAAGCTGACCGGCTCCGCGGGTTATGCAGGGATGCAAAGTGCCATTGCCATCGGTTCGATTATCTGTATCGTTTCGGCTATCGCAGGCGATACTTCCCAAGACTTAAAGACGGGCTACCTGTTAGGTGCAACCCCGAAAAAGCAACAGGTTGGTGAGCTGATTGGCGTTATTGCCGCAGCACTGGCAATCGGTGGCACCTTGTATCTGTTGGATACTGCTTGAGGCTTCGGTGGTGACGAACTGGCGGCTCCGCAGGCAACCCTGATGAAGCTGATTATCGAAGGCGTCATGGGTGGCAATTTGCCCTGGGGCTTGGTCTTTATCGGTGTCTTTATTGCCGTCGTGGTTGAAATCATCGGCATTCCTGTACTGCCCTTCGCTATTGGTGTTTACCTGCCTGTTCAGCTGAATGCTTGCATCATGGTGGGCGGTCTGGTTCGTCTGGCTCTGGATAAGATGAAGAAGGCGGAGGAAGAAAAGAAAGCCATCGTCAACGACGGCATCCTCTTCTGCTCGGGTATGATTGCTGGTGAAGGTCTGGTCGGCATTCTCTTGGCACTCTTGGCAGTATTTGGCGTCGGTGAAATGATTGACCTATCGGGCTTTGTTCCTGCCATCGTTTCCGAAGTGGGCGCTTGGGTTCTCTTTGGCGTCATCATTCTGACCCTGCTCAAGTTCTCCCTTTGGAAGAAGCGCAGCTAAGATGAAAAAGAAAAACGCCCCCGTGGGCGAGAACTATCTGGAACGAATCCCTCTGCGCACAGATACCATCGTTTGGTCTGCCGACGATCAGGGCATCGTGACTTTGGAGATTGAGAATGTGGGCTGGGCAAACCGCCTGGCGCAGAAACTCTTTCACCGTCCCAAAATCAGTTACGTGCATTTAGACGAAATGGGCAGTTTCATCTGGCCCTTACTTGCCGAAGATCAGGACATTATCGCCCTCGGCAAAAAGGTGGAGGAGCGGTTCGGTGAAGCCGCACACCCTCTTTACGAGCGGTTGGTCAAGTACCTGCAGATTTTGGAAAGCTATCATTTCATTCAATGGAAATAAAAAAAGACACCCTTTCGGGTGTCTTTTTTTATTTATTCTTGAACTTCTTCAGCAACGTTCTCTTCAACAGGCGCTTCAAGTGCAGGAGAAGGTTTCTTCTCGCATCCTGCAAAAACGATTCCAAATCCACAAATCCCAACGAGACCAATGCTTATTAAAAGTATACCGAAAAGGATTTGCAGAGAAAAGCCAAGTTCTGCGATATTAGAAGTAGCGTATGCAGCATTATATGCCGCCATAGCCATATTGTTGTTGCTCATAGTGTAATAGTCGCTTCCGAAAGAGGCATAACCATAATCATATTCGGGCGATGGCCAGCTGCCTCGATAAAGGTCAGGTTCTAAGACACAGCAAAGTGTTAGTACACCAAGTAAAACGATTGCCAAACAGACACACATACCCGAGATTGAAAAGATTTTTTTCATTCGCAAAACACTCCTTATAATGATTATATACTAATATTTTAGTATACAATCATTATAAACACAAATTATTAGTTTGTCAACGATTTATAGGAAATTTATTGGTATAATCGTTGAAAAAGGATGTGATTTTAGTATGGAAAAGAAAAATCGAATTCGGGATTTGCGTGAGGATATAGATTTAAGGCAAATTGATGTTGCAAATGCAACAGGAATAGACCAGAAAACTTTATCAAACTATGAAACAGGAAAAACAAATCCCGATAGTGATTCCATCATAAAATTGGCAACTTTTTTCGGAGTGACGACAGACTATTTATTAGGTTGTTCTTCTTTGAATATCAAAACGTCGAAAGATGTGCTGGAAGTGTTGCAACGCATAGAGGCGGAAGTTGGAGAG
Organism: Clostridia bacterium; assembly: GCA_017620795.1. GTDB lineage: Bacteria > Bacillota > Clostridia > RGIG8785 > RGIG8785 > RGIG8785. The sequence continues at coordinate 5,913 of JAGAUM010000215.1, read as the reverse complement.
ATTAAAAAAACCTTAAAGTAAAAGACACCCTTTCGGGTGTCTTTTCTTATTTCCGATAAGCTTCGAAGGTGGTGTTCATTTCAAACACATCGCCTTTTTTGACGTCGCGGTCACGGGCGGTGGAGAAGTACATTTTGTTATAGGTCGCATCGTTGCGGACAAAGAACACGTCGGTGGGTTGCTGGTCATAGTCGACCGAGACTTCGCTGTAAAGACCCAGCTCCTCACCCCAGATTTTCGCGTAGGTAATGCCTGTCCGCGCCTTACCGTTGGTATGTCCCACAGGGCCGACATCATAAGTAACAGGGTCGCCTCCGAAAATCAAGCGGTCACTGATTTGCTCGCCATTTGGCGTATCGTCCGAGGTGCGGCGGATAGGATACATGGTCAAGAACTGGTTGACCAGCGTGCAGTCATACAACCATTCCACTTCCTGATGCAAATGGATTTTTCCGTCTTTAAACAGGTATTGCTTTAAATGCTTTGCGGCAGGGGTGTCTTTCGTTTCCTGCTGAATGATGATGCTTTCTTGCTCGAACTCAAAGGTATCCACCCACCCCTCAAAAGGAGTGCCGGGGAAAGAGAAGTCCTCACCGTTGATTTTGGCAGAAACTTTCTTGTAATGCTCATACCCATGGATGCCACCGTGAAAGTCGCGGGTGTCTTTAATCTGAATAGCACACTCCCACTCACCACCGTTGATGAGCATGTAGGGGATTGACTGCACCAGTTTTCCGTCGCGGAGTTCATAAGCGTAAAGCTCATATAACCGCCACTGGTTCATGTTCTGGTAGATGCCACCTTCATAGGGGACAACACAGTGATGGAGGTCATAGCGCAGGTAACTGTTTTCTTTGCCTTTTTCGTGGTTCATGTATAAGTAAATATGATCGCCGTCGGTCTGTAAATAGAGCTTGCTCATCTTGACACAACCTTTCCCTTTTTTCTTTATTATAGGCTGGGCTACAGGTAAAGTCAATGAACATTCTTGCTGAAAAAGAGAAAAACCGTCGCAAGAATCGCAAAGTGGATTTGGCGATTGATTAAACCGCTTGTAACTCTTTGGCTTCTGTGATATAATAATCCTGATAAAAGGAGGAACGAGTTATGGCTACCCCTCATAATCAAGCCGAAAAAGGCGAAATTGCCCGCACTGTATTGATGCCGGGCGACCCTCTGCGGGCGAAGTATATTGCAGAACAGTATTTAAAAAATGCCAGACCGTTTAATACCATAAGAAATATGCTGGGCTTTACGGGAACCTATCGGGGCAAAGAAGTCTCTGTTATGGGCTCGGGCATGGGCATGCCGAGCATCGGCATCTATTCTTACGAGCTTTATACGAAGTACGATGTGGAAAATATCATTCGTGTTGGCAGCGCAGGCGCGTACTGTGACGAATTGGATTTGATGGACCTGGTTCTTGTCGACAGTGCCTGGAGCGAGTCTACCTTTGCAAAAGTGCAGGCAGATGTGGATGCCGATATTCTTTATCCTAGTGCAAAACTGAATGAGAAGCTTTTGACCACTGCCAAAACGTTGGACAAAAAAATCACGGCGTGCCGCGTTCATTCCAGCGATGTTTTTTATCTCGAAGACCATGTGGATGACTATGCGGCAATATACCAGAAACATCATTGCCTTTGCGTTGATATGGAGAGCTTTGCACTGTTCCATAATGCCAATGTGCTGGGGAAGAACGCTGCGTGTTTGCTGACCATATCCGATTCTTTTATCAGCCAAAAACGCCTGACTGCCGAGGAACGTCAGACCTCTTTTGACGATATGATGCAAGTAGCACTGGAAACTGCAATAATCATCTGAATGAAAAACGCTTTGTCAAGCATTGTGCCTGACAAAGCGTTTTTGATTACAATCAGCAACTTGGACTTATTCATTTAGAGGGAAGGTGATTTGCCAGTTTCCCTGGGTTAACGATGAACAGGTGTAAAAATCACCATAAAGAGAGTATCCTTCCCAACTGTTTGGAATGGAAAACAGGTACTCCTCAAAGCTTCCGCTATGTTCTTCATCCCAAAAAGAAAGAGAACCCAGACAACGGATTTTTTCTCCTGTGGGTGAAACCAGAGAGACGGTTCCGTGGTTGTCTGTTTTGAGAATATCGGAGTAATGGACTTGAATTCGCAGTGTTTCGTCCACGATACCCTGACCCAATAAAGTTACTCCGTTAACAGGGGAGTAACCTTCTGCCTTGTCTAAATCCAAAACACGATAACAGTCTGTCCAGTCCATGTTACTCATTCCTCGGAGAGTTACACTCTTTGTTTGGGGAAGAGAACTTGGAGAGATAAGGATATCAAGCGGTGCATGGAATTCTTGCTTATTGCTTAAAAACTTGTGAAGTGAAAAAGTGATTTTGTCGCCTTCAATGATTCCTTTACTTTGAATAGTTACCAGAAAAGTAGTGGTTTTTGTTTTTTCTTCAAATCCTATTTTAGAACATGAAGCTGAACTGTCATGAGGAGAATGAATGCTGTAACTATCGAAAAGATCGGTGGTTTCATCGATGCGATTCTCGGTTAAATCTTGTAATGAAAGTAAAATTTTTGCCTCATGTTCTTTAATCTTTGCAGAGAGCACTTCCATTTTGATGCCGTTGTCCACGCAGGATTTTTGTATTGGCTTGAGCGTTTGTGCGATTTGCGGAGAAACAGAATACAAAAAATGATAGGCTGCCTGTACATCTAACGATGTTAGCAACAAGGGTGCAGAAACGGCGCAAAACAGAGCAAAAGATGCCGCGACGGTTAAGATTTTGCCAATCGTTCGTTTGCGGTGAAAGGTATGTGCTTCCTTTACAAAGTCAGGAGAAAGAGCATCCATGACAGATTCGAGAATATTATGATTCATAAAAGTAACCCTCCTTTTTTAAATGCGAATAAAGCTTTTTCCGAGTGCGTGACAGTCGCACTGATACGCGATTGGTACTCAGATTCATGTCTTGCGCAAGAGCAGTCACGGAATCGCAAAACCAGTATCGTCGCACAAAAAGGACGCGGGAAAGAGTGTCTTGCCGAAGAAGAAACGAGTTGATTTCTTGAGCAAGCTCGGTTGCCATGAATTCGTTTTCGGCAGTGTTTTTGGAAGGGAGGATTTCAGCCAACTCATCGAGCACTAAATCATAGCTGTTGTTTCGTTTTTGAGCGGTATTATAGCGAAGACATTTGAGCGCGAGATTTCGGACCACTCGAAACAGGTAGCTTGATAGTGGGTCTGGCTTTTTGGGCGGAATACTGTTCCACAAACTCAAAAAAGCATCGTTGACACATTCCTCGGCATCCGATTCGTTATGTAGAATATTATGGGCAATTCGCATACAGACGGGACGATATTTTTCGGTCAGTGCGTTGATTGCTTGTTCGGAACGATTGAAGAACAAGCGGATGATTTCATCATCATTCATGCGTCTCCACATCCTTTCACTTATATTCTACCAAAACAGAAGCTCATCTTACAATAAAAAATAAAAGCCGTGGAAAAACCACGGCTTTTTGATTATTTTACTTCAAAGAGTTTTTTGGCTTGCTTGAAAAGAACGACCAAGACCATTACGCAGATGATTAGCTCGGGGACCATGTAAGTAGCGTTATAGCCGAGGGAGTAAACCCACGGGTTTTGCCCGACGGGGGCGTACTCGGCAAAGAGGACGGCACCCGATAAGAGGGAGCAAAGGTAGCGTAAGGCGGTGCCCACTACCGTGCCGAGGATGATGCCTGTGTAGTTCTTTTTAAAGAAGCCTGCCACACCTAAAAGCCCGTAAGCCAAGGTGTAGTCCAGTAAAATGGACAGGGGGTGGTAGATGACACCGTCATAGATGATTGAGATGACGCCATAAATCACACCGCCGATGATGCCTGCCCAGGGTCCACGACGAAACGCCAGTAAAAAGAGGGGAAGCATGGTCAGCGAAATGGTGCCGCCCTGAGGCATTTCCCAAACTTTGACGAAACTTAGCACAACGGCAAGGGCAATCATGATTGCCGTCTCAAGCATCGTTATTAAAATGGATTTGTTTTTCATAAGAGTTCTCCTTTGGGTACAGATTCATAGGAAAAGAAAAAGCACCCAACTAATGGGTGCGCAATTAACCGGTATCTTGCTCCCTTCGTTGGCATTATCCAAATCAGGTTATGAGGGTCGAAGCGTCAGCGCTTCCTCTCAGCCCGGGATTACGAGCTCCCCTTTTCTTATGTGGCTTCATTATAACACTGCTCTATTCCTTTGTCAAGGGGGTACTTGACTTTTCAACAAAAAAAGTCTATACTAATTTAGAAGGGGGAATTCCCATGAAGAGAATGATTCTTTTGTTGCTGGTCTTAGCCCTGACCCTGACGGTCTGCGGTTGTGGCAACCATAACAACGAATACCTGCCTGAAGCGGAGGACTTCTTAAGCGTCAATACCATCACAGGATTATTAAACCGCTATCAGAGTCTGGCTTGCTTCGAGAAGCTGGTCAATACAGCAGACGGAGAGGACAAAACCCGTTCCTGGCAGTTTTATGAGACTTCGGACGGTGGCGTTTCCCAACACCTTGACGGGGATGCGGTTCAGCTTTACTACAACCGTTTCCTGTTCACCAGTCCCGATGACGGCAGAACGGTTCATCATGCTGTCTACTTAAACAAAGGCAGAGAGTATGAAGGCGTTTATTTCGATCGAGAGAACCTGTTCGGTCAGGAAGACGGTGCAGAGATTGCACGCTTAGACCAACAGACTGAGACCTTCCGTTTCACCTCGACACTGGTTTTAAACGAGAGTAACATTGAGCCCTATCGTTTGTGGGATGTGGCAGTAGGTGACACGGTGGTTGGTACTTACACCGTAGCGAAAGACGATTTGCGGATTTTAAAGAGTGAGCTTCACTTAAAGCGCGGTGAGGAAGAGACCTTGTTGTCCGTCTCTGCATGGACCTATGCAAAGCCTTTACAGCTTCATGCTATTTGGGAAAACTATAAGAATAGCGAGGATCGCAAGCTGATTACGATTTTCTACGAGGACGGAGAAGAACGTCGCTACTTCTTCCCCACAGGCACCGTTCCGACGCTGTATACCGAGGAAGGGCATCAACTCTTTATGGACAAGGAAGCAACCGTTCCTTATGTTGCGGAGCCCATTACCGAGCCCATTACCATCTATTATAAGTAATAAAAAAAGGCCCGTTTTCGGGTCTTTTTTTATTTTAGTTTTCGTTTGCGTACCGCTCCGCATCACGGTCACGAATTTCGGCACGGCGAATCTTGCCGTTGAAGGTCTTGGGCAGTTCGTCAACAAACTCCACGATACGGGGGTATTTATAGGGAGCCGTGTTTTCTTTAACATAGACCTGCAACTCCTTGATTAGAGCATCGGAGGGAGTGTAGCCCTTGTTCAGCACGATGGTCGCCTTGACGTTGAATCCGCGGATTTTATCGGGCACGCCAGTAACCGCGACTTCCAAGACGGCAGGATGCTCTAAAAGCACGCTTTCAATCTCAAAAGGTCCGATGCGATAGCCCGAGGACTTGATAACGTCATCGTTGCGTCCTACATAGCAGAACATACCACGCTCGTTTTGGTAAGCGGTGTCGCCTGTGTGGAAGTATCCGTCATGCAGGGACTTGGCGGTGTCTTCGTCGTTCCAGTTATAGGAGCGGAGCAGACCGCAGGGGCGCTCATCCCAATAAGCACGGACGCAGATTTCACCAACCGCACCACGGGTAGACGGAACGCCACGCTCATCCACAACGTCTAACCGGTAGCCGGGGACAGGGAAGCCGATAGCACCGGGGCAGGGCTTGGTCCAGGGGAACAGGGTTGCAAGGCACAGGGTGGTTTCGGTCTGACCGAAGCCTTCATAAATCTCTAAGCCCGTTGCATCCTTCCAGCGGTTAAAAATTTCGGGGTTTAGTGC
>JAGAUM010000214.1 GCA_017620795.1 Clostridia bacterium | reverse complement strand
CTCGGTGTTGTCAATGACAAAGCCGTTGGCATAGTGCTTGTCAAAAACCAGCGTAACATCATAGGCATTGATTGTGAAATTTTTCATACCACTTAAATTGATATGATAATTCTTTTGCAAAGGAATCTTATACACGCCTGCAGGAATGGTAACTTCTCCTGCTCCCGATGCATAAGCGTCGTCAATCAATTTTTGAATGTTCACATCGTCATGATAAACCTGTCCGTACATAGGATGTATTTGTCCATTGGCGATGGTGCCAACAGGAATCGCAAGCTTTTGGTCAAAACGGTGGAAAATAACCGAAGCTTCGGCACGGGTTGCTAAACCTAATGGATTGAATGTGCCATCAGGATTTCCTGTGATAACGCCCAAAGAAACCGCCTTGGCAACAGAGTCGGTTGCCCAAGAAGAGAACGAAGCGATGTCGGTAAAAGACAGAGGAGCGGAGGTTAACTTTCCACGGACACTTTCCCACAGACGGACAATGATTGCGGTCATCTCTTCACGGCTGATAGGAGCATCGGGGTTAAAACAATTGTTTGCTACCATTTCGGCAGGAATCAAACCACGAGTTTGTGCCTCGCTGACCGTTTTGGCAAACCACTGAGACTCGTTTACATCCGCAAAGCAAGTATTGTATGTATTGGCAGTGATGCCTGCAACCTTCAAAGACAGGGTTAGAAACTCTGCACGGGTCATATTGGCTTCGGGATCGAAACTGGTTGCGGTTTTACCGTTAATAATTCCTTTTTCATGCAGAGGCAGGACATAGCTTTCCGCCCAGTGACCGTTGAGGTCGACGAAATTACTTGCCGCAAAGGCATAAGGCAAGCTACTGATAACCACACAAACGGTTAATAATAGTGCAAATACTTTTTTCATTTTCTCCTCCTTGTTGGTAAAAAAGTATAGGGTTTTTCGTACTATTTTTAGTATAAGGGAATCCTTTTTAACTGTCAATAAAAAACACGTTGACAAAGTGTTCAAAATCTGCTATATTACCAACAAAAGGAGGGCAAAAATATGCTAGAGTTTAATGAAAAAGAATTCTTCCTGGATGGGAAGCCCTTTTGCCTTGCAGTTGGAGACATGCATTATTTCCGCACTTTACCCAAAGGATGGGAACACCGCCTTCGCTTAATGAAGCATTTCGGTCTGAATACGGTTCAAACTTATGTACCGTGGAACCTGCATGAAGAGGAGGAGGGCAAGTTCTGCTTTGAAGGACATTTGGACCTTGCCGCTTTTTTAAAGCTTTGTCAGGAACTGGGCCTTTATGTTTTTTTACGTCCCTCCGGATACATCTGTTCTGAGTGGGATTGTGGCGGTTTACCCGCTTGGTTGCTGCGCGACCCCTATATGCAACCCCGCTGTTCGTATCCGCCTTATTTAAAGGCCTTGGAGAAGTATACCCAGCGTCTTGCAAAAGAGTTTGTTCCTTACTTATCCACCAACGGCGGTCCGATTCTGGCTGTTTGCGTGGAGAATGAGTATGGTAGCTACGGCAACGACAGAAACTATCTTGATTTTGTTTGTAAGCTGTACCGTGACTGTGGTGTGGATGTTCCGTTATATTCCACCGACGGCTATTTCTTCCAGAATATGACCAACGGCATGTTAGACGGATGCTTTGCAGGTGCCAACTTCCGTATTGAAGGAGATGTTGCCCGAGAGGCACTGAAAAAACTTCGTCCCGAGTATCCTTTCTTTGCGGGAGAGTACTGGAGCGGACATGCCATGTACTGGGGTGAACCCACTTACCGCCGTGAGATTCAGCCGATTGTAGAGAGTGTTGATGAGATTTACAAAAACGGTGGATTTTTAAGCTATTATATGTTCTGCGGCGGCACAAACTTCGGATTCTTAAACGGCGGTAATGAACAAGCTGTTGCATATGATGCCCCCGAAAATAGTCCGCGCAAGTACATCCCCATGATGACTACTTATGATGCAGATGCTTTGGTTGGTGAGGATGGTATTCCCACCGAGAAGTATTTTGCTTGCCGTGAGGTTTTGTTAAAGAACTGCCCGTCTCTGAACCCAACTGAGCCGTTACCTGCAAACCCCGAATTCCAGACTTTGGGAACCATTCAATTGACCGAGGCGGCACGAGTGTTGGAACAATTGGATCGCTTATCGTCCAATGTGGTAGAGTCTGCGACTCCACTGAACATGGAAGCTCTGGGACAGAACTTTGGGTTTGTGCTTTATCGTACTCATGTTGCCAATACCAATAATGACAAGCCCCATTCGTTGAATATCCGTTCTTTAAGAGACCGTGCGACGATTTATGAAAATGGCAAGTACCGCGGTGCGTACATGCGCGAGCGAGCTTATGAGCCGGTTCAGTTATTGCCTGGAAAAGAAGGCATTACCCTGGATATTTTAGTGGAAAACCTAGGGCGCACCAACTTTGACCGCATTATCGACCGAAAGGGTATTTTGGGACCCGTTACCTTGGATGATCCCTGCAAGCTCTTTGGCTGGACTCAGTATTGTTTGCCCTTTAACGACCTTTCTCGCGTGGAGTATGCACCCATTGATTCGGTTGTCATTGACGACGAGACCCCTGTTTTGCTTCGTGGCACTTTCGATGCCGATGAGACCAAGGATGCATTCTTACATATGAAAGGTTTTGGCAAGGGTAATGTCTGGGTCAATGGCTTTAACTTAGGCCGTTACTGGGAAATCGGACCGCAAGAGACCCTCTTTTTACCGAAGGATTTGTTAAAGAAGACGGGCAATGTCATTGAAGTCTTGGATTTGCATCACCGTGATGCCTTGGCATCCGTTGAAGGTATTGACCATGCTATCCTGTTTGGTGATCCGAAAAATCCCCCTGCTTATGCACCGGAATATCGGTAAAATAAAGACCTCTCTGTATTGACAGAGGGGTCTTTTCTTTTTATAATAAAACTATGGAGGTGTCGAAATGAAAAAGCTTTTTTCTGTTATTACAGTGTTGTTAGTGTTATTTACGTTCTTGCCTGTTCCAGGTGGCGCAGGAATGCTTTCCTATACCAGTGAAAGCGACCTTTTTACTTTGGAACATGTATCGGATAATACATTTTTGCCTTTGAAAGGCGAAGTGGCAAAGGCCGTCTTTACCGCTCCCGGTTTGGGCACGGTTATGGTTCCTGCAACCGAAATCGTTGCAAGCGAGGGCGACGGGTTTAAAGTCAGCCTTCAAAAAGAAGGGAACGAGGTTTTTTCTTATACAGTTGATGGCGGCAAAAGCCTGAAACTGCCTGAAATCACTTTATCTGTGGCAGAGAACGATGAAATTGCTTTCGTGGCAGATACCCGTGGGTGCGATGGGGATTCTCTTTCGTGGAAAGTGTCCGTTTTATATCAAGGTGGCGTTGCCGAAGCAGAGGCGTTGGTAAATTTTATTGACCTCAATAATCACTGGTCCAAGTCTTATGTCCTTCCTTTGGCAGAAGCAGGGATTATCAAAGGAAAGACTTTAAACCGCTTCGACCCTGACGGGCAGATTACTCGTGCGGAGTTTTTAACTTTGGCATTAAAGGTTGCCAATCTTCCTATGGAGATTTACGAGCCCTCTTATGCTGATGTTTCGGAAAACCAGTGGTTTGCAAAGACCGCCTATGCAACTTACCGTGGCGAAGTGGTTGACCCCAACATGGTTATTGATAATAAACTGCTTCCCGATGCGCCCATCACTCGCGAGGAAATGACTGCGGTCATTATTCGCCTGTATGATATTATGCGCGGAAGAACCATTGATAAGACCAATCGATTCACCGATTCTTCGGAGTTTGCGGATTGGGCATGGATGTACATTGGAAAAGCCTCTAATTTGGGTTTGGTGACAGGTAATCCCGACGGCACGTTCAATGCCAAAGGAAATGCTACCCGAGCGGAAGCGGCAGTTATTTTTTCTCGTTTGAAAAAGCTTTTAGACGAAAGCGAAGCCTATACTCCCGCGGGGGAGTACTCTCCTGTTTATGATGGAATCGTATATGAGGGAGTTGACATAAACCACCAGATTCATGCCGCATATATGAGCGGACACAGCGAAGTCACCATCCAACCCGGTGTGTATCGTTTGAAATCGACACCAAAAGGTGGACACATCTATTTGGAAGGTGTGAAAGACTTTACCATCAATGGGTATGGTGTAACCATCTTGATGCAGACCAATGCGACTTCCGCGTTCCGTCTGGTCAATTGTGAGAACGTAGCCATTAACGGGTTTTCTACCGACCACGATCGACGGGTCATGTTCCAAGGTCAGATTTATAATATCGACCCCGACTGATTTTACCTTCATGTTGACATTGATCCAGGATTTCAGATGGACCATAAGCGACTGATCTCAAAAGGGATGATGGGGGCCATTTACTCACATGAAACGGGGTGCATGGTAGAGGGGACAACCACCATTACCATTGACCCTAAGCAGATTGAACAACTGGGTTCCAACACCTATCGGATTAATGGCAAAAAGACTGCAGGTCAGCCGAATATTCAGGTCGGAGACTATGTGGGAGCCTGGGGTTATCAGGTTGCACCCAGCTATAGCTTGAAAGGATGTAAAGAAGTTGCCCTTAAAGACGCCAACATCTGGGGCGGCATGTGCGTTATCACAGATGTAGACGGTGAAGGAAACAATCAGTTCTATAACATTAAGACCACCTGCGGGCCCAGACCCCTTGGTGCCATCACCGACCGCATTGTTGCAGTTCACGGGGATGGGCTTCATACCACGGCAAACCGCGTTGGGCCGAAGATGGAAAACTCTGTTTTCGAGCATTTATTGGATGATGGTACCAATATCCACGGACATTACGGAAAAGTCATGGGAATTGAAGGGGATAAGGTAATCTTAGGCTATGGAGAAGGACAGCAGCTCTTTTGGAAAGGGGATGACCTGCGCTTTTATAACCCCACGACCGAAGAGAACTCAGCTCTGATTGTAAAGTCCTGCGAATTATTGGAATCCTATACACCCAAAGACGAATATGTTCAGAACGTCGGAGCGGCGACTTTCCGTCCTTACAAGTATTTTGCAGTTACCCTGGAATCGGGTAAGCGAAACTTTAAAGTGGGAGACTGGGTCATTAACCGCAACTGGACCTCCAGCGGTTATTGGTTTAAGAATTGCACTTTCCGAGATTCCCGTTCCCGTGCGTTGCTCATCAAAAGTAGTGACGGTTTGATTGAAAACTGCACGGTTTCTAACGGCGCCGCATATGGATTGTGGATTGCGCCTGAATTTGATTGGTTGGAATCGGGATACTCTGAAAATGTAGTCATTCGCAACTGCACCTTCCATTCCAGCGGCTGGATGTACAAGGATAGTGCAGGCTTGACCATCAGCGGCGGAGAAGGGAAAGGTCAGGACCACGATAATATCATTGTTGAGGGGTGCACGTTTTATGGTAACCACAACAATGACCTTTGGATGAGCGAAGGCAAGAACTTCGTAATCCGTAATAACAAATTCTTGTCTGACCCCGATTATAACGCAACCAACACCATTCGTCTGAGTAACATTGACGGTGTTACCGTTTCGGGCAACACTTACGAAGCGGGAAGACCTTCGACCGTAGTTGTTGACGATACGGTGACCAACCTCAAACAGGCATAATAAAATACCAGCCGAAAAGGCTGGTCTTTTTTGTTTATCTTTCAGTTCCGATGAAGAAGAGTGCCAGCGTACCAGGGCCTGAATGAGCACCGATAACCGGGCCAACATCAGTGATGATTTCAACCGTCGCACCGTAGCGTTCCTTCAAGAGATTTGCCAGGGCTTCGGCGTCTTCGAGACAGTTGCCATGGGAGATGAATACGGGACCCTGCCCCAAGTTTTCTGCTAATTCCATATACTTGTCAGCAAGGGTGGCGATGGAGTTCTTTCTGCTCCGCGCCTTGGTGACCTTTACCAGATGTCCTTCATAGTCGACGTGCAGAATCGGTTTGATGCCTAAAGCGTTACCGACGAAAGCAACAGTAGGGCTGACACGGCCGCCACGCTTTAAGTACATCAAATCGTCAACGGTGAACCAGTGGCAAAGCTTGGTAATGTGCTTGTCTACATAGGCGGCAACTTCTTCCAAAGCTGCACCTTCGTTCTTTTTATCCACTGCCAGTTTAACCAGCATACCCTGACCTGCTGAAGCAGCCAAGGTATCCACTACAACCACTTTTCGCTCGGGATACTGGGAACGCAATTCTTCAGCAGCCATCCGCGCAGAGTTATAAGTGGTACTTAAACCGGAGGAGAAGGCAAGATATAAAACGTCATTTCCTTCTTTTAAAGTTTCCTCAAAGACTACGCGGAACATTTCACTGTTGATAGCGGAAGTCTTTGCGGTTGCACCCTCACGCATTTTGGCGTAAAAATCAGAAGGGGACATATCGGTATTGGAATATTCTTTATCCACATCGTCAAAACGGAAGGTGAGGCTGGTGCAGACAACGCCCCATTCATTTAAAAGCGCGGGGGAAATATCACAGCCGGAATCGGTATGGATTACAAAACTCATGTTTATACCTCCTAAATTGGTTTATACCATTATACACCTTGCTTGTTGAAATGTCAACAACTTGCAAAATAAAAAGCGT
>JAGAUM010000213.1 GCA_017620795.1 Clostridia bacterium | reverse complement strand
GCGCTAGACCCTGAAATGGTCGGCGAGGTTTTGGAAATCATGAAAGAGCTGGCAAAGGACGGCATGACCATGGTAGTGGTTACCCACGAAATGGGCTTTGCCCGTGACGTGGCAGACCGCGTCCTGTTCATGAGCGACGGAATCATTGTCGAATCCGGCACCCCTGACGAAATCTTCACCGCTCCCAAGCATGAGCGGACCCAAGCCTTTTTAAAGAAAGTACTTTGACATTTTTCGTCTTTACACCCCTTTTAAATTGTGATACAATAAGAGTATCATGATTTGAAAGGGGCTTTTTTATGTCGCGTCCCAAACGGAACAACTTTCTGACCGGCGCATTGATTATCGCCGCCGCACATATTATCACCAAAGTCATCGGCGCTCTTTTTAAGATTCCGCTGGATCGGTTTATTCTCCAAGCCCAAGGCATGGGGATTTACAATGCTACTTATAATATCTACAACTGGTTGTTTATCGTATCCACTGCAGGGATTCCCGTTGCCATCTCCAAAATGGTTGCCGAGAGTGTAGCACATAGCAATTACAAAGAAGCCCGTCGGATTTTTAAGGTCTCTTTGGGAACGATGCTATGTATCGGACTTCTTGCCGCTGCCATCCTCTTTTTGGGTGCAGGCGGATTCTCGTCTATGATTGCCATGCCCCGTACCGAGCTGAGCATGATGGTCATGGCACCCAGTCTGTTGTTTGCCTGCCTCATGTCCTCCTTCCGCGGATACTTCCAAGGCTTGCAGAACATGATGCCCACCGCCCTTTCCGAAGTGGTGGAGTCCAGCTTTAAGCTGATTGCAGGCTTGGCGCTCTCCTCTATGCTTTTGCCCATGGGTTTGGAATACGCTTCCGCTGGCGCCATTGGCGGTGTCAGCATCGGCGGTGGATTTGCTCTGTTGTTTCTGTTGTGCGCGTTTTTCTTTTATAAGAATCGTACCCCAGAGCCTGCAGGAGACTCCCTCCCCATGGCATCCCGTCAGCAGATTTTAAAACGGCTTTTGAAACTGGCGTTGCCCATTACATTAGGTGCTTCGGTCTTTTCTTTGACCACGGTAATTGACACCACCATGGTGGCAAACCTCTTAAAGGGGTTAGGCTTCTCGGTGGAAGTGCGGGAGTCCTTGTTTGGCTACTTGAGCCGTGCAACCACCATGTTTAACCTACCCCCGACGATTATTGCCGCCATCGCCATCAGTATCGTTCCTGCCATTGCGACCCAGAACGAGTTGCACCAGACCGAGCAGATGCACCGCCAGATTAAAACCTCTTTGCGTCTGACCCTGCTCTTCTCTCTGCCCTGTGCCTTTGGGCTTTCCTGTCTGGCAGAGCCGATTCTTTCTTTGATTTACAACGACGGAAACCACGCAGAGCTGTTGACCATTCTGGGTCTTTCGGTTGCTACGGTCACTTTTGTTCAGGTCTCCAACGCCATTCTGCAAGCCCTTGGAAAGACCTGGGCGCCCGTTAAAAATATGCTTATTGGTGGTTTGGTCAAGATTGGTATCAACTACCTGCTGGTCAGCCAGATTGACATCAACATCAGTGGTGCACCCATTGGCACTTTCTGTTGCTACGGGGTCATTGTGTTGTTAAATGTCATTGATATCAAGCGCATCACTCCCATCCGTTTCGGATGTTGGAATTTTGTATTCAAACCCCTGATTGCCACTCTTTTAATGAGCGTAGTGGCTTATTTCGTACAGAAAGTGACCGTTGCAGCCTTGGGATTGACCCTGTCGGTAGGCGTTGCCATTCTTTTTGCCGCCGTCACCTACGTTGTATTACTGTTCGTTACCCACACCATTGGCGAGGATGAACTGTTGCTCCTGCCCAAAGGTGAAAAACTGGTAACACTCTGCCAAAAATACAAATTGATTTGAAAGGACAAAAGCCATGAAAGAACGTTACACCTTTGAGGACCTGTTAAAGATTATGGACGAACTGCGGGTCGG
>JAGAUM010000212.1 GCA_017620795.1 Clostridia bacterium | reverse complement strand
TCGCTCTACATCACGAACGAGGGTGCCTGCAGGGACGCGGACATACAAGTCCTCGCCACCCTTGCCGTAGCACTTGTTGCCACGACCATCTTCGCCGTTTTGGGCAGCATAAAGGCGCTGATAACGAAAGTCCATCAGCGTGGTAAGACCGCTGTCAGCAATCAGGATGACCGAGCCGCCGTTTCCGCCGTCTCCACCATCGGGACCGCCTGCCGCCACATATTTTTCGCGGTGGAACGCAACGCAACCGTTGCCGCCCTTGCCCGCTTTGACCTGAATGGTCGCAGTATCGATAAACATGGTTCCTCCAGAAAATACAAAAAGGGCTTTCCGCAAATTGCCGAAGCCCTTTTGGTCAAACTACATTACTGTGCAATGGGGTAAACGCTGACCTGTTTCTTGTCACGGCCTTTGCGTTCGAACTTGACTTTGCCGTCCATCAGGGCGAACAGGGTATCGTCACCGCCACGACCGACGTTTACGCCGGGATGGATTTTGGTACCGCGCTGTCTAACTAAGATGTTGCCAGCCAGAACGAACTGACCGTCAGCACGCTTGGTACCCAGTCGCTTGGATTCACTGTCACGACCGTTTTTGGTACTACCCATACCTTTTTTATGTGCCATTAGAAAACACCTCTCTTTAATTAAAACGTAGGTAGCTCGGAATTACGCCTCGATAGCGGAAATCTGAACCTTGGTATAGGGCTGTCTGTGGCCCTGCTTCTTGTGGTAGCCCTTCTTGGACTTGTACTTGTAAACGATAACTTTCTTGGCCTTACCATTCTTCAGAACAGAAGCGGTAACTTTTGCACCCTCAACAACAGGGCTGCCAATGACCATGCCGTCTTCCTTAGCGACAGCCAAAACCTGGTCAAAAGTCACGGTATCGCCTTCAGCGGCCTCTAACTTCTCGATGAAGAGAGTGTCACCTTCAGCAACTTTGTACTGTTTTCCACCGGTTACGATGATTGCGTACATCAAACCTGCACCTCCTTATAATGGAACTCGCTGTCAGGGCAGTTGCAAGCAACATTTTCGGAGCCCTTTTCATGCGGCTAACAGTGATTATAACATAGTGTCAAGCAATTGTCAACAGTTTTTTCGATTATAAAACCATCAAAATTCTGCTTAAAATCACGTCGATTTTTATCATAGTATGTTTGCAATGAATAAAATTTTTTTGAAGTTTGGGTTTTATTTTCTTTTCCTTGGCAAGACTAACAGTACTACCATTGATTTGCCGAGAAGGAGAAAAGTATGAAACGATTCTGGATTATAATTGGGTGTGTATTATTGGTGTTAAGCGGAATTGAAAGCTTTGCCGCAAATACCATGACCGACCTTACAAAAAGCCTTGTGCGACTCCACGTCCGTGCGGAGGACGATTCTGCCACAGCACAGGAAAACAAACTGAAAGTCCGCGACCGTATTATCGAGGTCTTTGGCGCAGAGCTTTCTGCCCAAAAGGACACGGAGACTGTTCGGACGTATATACGCACGCATCTAAACGAATTTGAAGCGGTGGCGGAAGAGGAGCTTCGTCGACTGGGTGCGGACAATGACGTTACCGTTTCTTTTGAAAAGACTTCTTTTAATACTCGTGAGTATGGGGACATCCGTCTGCCTGCAGGAACCTATGATGCTCTAAACATCGTTATCGGCAAGGGCGAGGGGAAAAATTGGTGGTGCGTGCTCTTTCCGCCTCTGTGCTTTGTGGAGGATGCCAAGGGGGCGTTGCCTGCCGAAAGCGAAGCCCTGTTAAAAAAGAATCTGGACACGGACACCTATGAACTGATTCAAAAAGACGGCTCTTTAAAAGTAGAACTGCGGTTTAAATTGGTGGAGCTGTGGGAGACCGCCAAGCTAAAAACCGCTTTGGGGGGAAGTAAATGAGACGAATCATGCAGTGGGGGCTGATGTCGGTGATGGTTTTTGCCGTCACCGTGGGCGCGGCACTCTTTTACTATCATCAGGCAAAGGGCTATGAAAAAGCCATTGAGAACAACTATGCCCGTGCATTATATGGCTTGTCCGAATCGGTGGGGGAGCTGGATTTAGCACTCTCCAAAGGGGTACTGGTTACGCAGGCACCGCAACTTTCCCGTCTGACCGCCGAAATCTGGCGGCAGACCGCCATGGCACAGAGCGCTTTGGGGCAGTTGCCCATTTCCGAAAGCAAGTTAGAAACCGCCGAGCGGTTTTTATCCCAAGTAGGAGCATACACCTACACTTTAGGGCAAAAAGGGGTCATGGGTCAGGAGATTACCGACGAAGAACGGCAACAGCTTCTTTCCTTGGCAGGGTATGCCGAGGGACTTAAAAACTCCCTTCTTGCCTTAAAAGGAGAGTGGGAGGACGGTAATCTGTCCTTTGATTTGGGGACTGTTTACGCAGGAGACACCTCGGTCGCTTATGTGGGCGAGCTGGACAATTTAGAGGCAGGGTTTTCCGACTATCCGACTCTGATTTACGATGGGCCTTTTTCCGACCATTTGGAGCAGGCGGAAGCCAAGTTCTTAAGCGGTAAAAAAACCATCACCGATATTGAGGCGCTGGAGCGGTTTAGCACCATTTTAGGAAAACGTGCCGCCGACCCCAAGGTGACAGGCTCTGTGGAAGGGAAGCTGGCGGCATTCTCCCTTTCTGCCAATGACGGCAACATCACAGGCGCCCTGACCAAGCAGGGGGGTTATCCTGTTTGGTTGTTAGACAGCCGTGAACTGGGGGAACCCACTTTATCTCACGAACAGGCCGTTGAAAAAGCAAAGGAATTCTTAAACCGTATCGGGCTTACGTCCATGCAGGAGAATTATTATATTAAAGAAGGCAGAAGCATCACCGTTAATTTTGCCTATGTACAGGACGGGGTCACGGTTTATGCTGATCTGGTCAAGGTCAAGGTGGCACTGGATAATGGTGAAGTCATCGGCTTTGAGGCCCAAGGGTATCTGATGAGCCACCATCGACGGGAAATTCCCTTGGCGCTGATTACCCCCGAGGAAGCGCTAAAGGCTGTCAGCAATGTAGTGGAGGTGCAAAAAACGTCCATGGCACTGATTCCTACTGCCGACGGACGGGAACTGCCTTGCTATGAGATTCTGGGTAAGTGCGGAAAACGCAACTTTTTGATGTATGTCAACACCCAAAGCGGCTATGAAGAAAACATCCTTATGCTTTTAGAGACTGAGGATGGGGTGCTGACCCTATGATGGGGCTGTTGTTTGGCGCTATTGCAGGGGCGCTGATGAGTGTTCAAGGTGCTATGAACACCCGACTGGGCGAAAAAATCGGCTTGTGGGAAACCACCGCCTTGGTGCAGGGCATTGGCTTTTTACTGTCGGTTGTGGTGGCGTGGATTTGGGGCAAAGGAGACGTGGGCGGCATCGCAAGCGTCAACAAGTTTTATCTGTTAGGCGGTGTTTTGGGGGTTGGCATTACCTTTTTTGTAATGCTTTCCATGAAGAATCTGGGCGCGGCAGTCAGCGTTTCTGCCATTTTGATTTCCCAAGTCCTGATTGCCGCCATATTAGATGCTTTTGGATTTTTGGGCATGAAAAAAGTCCCCTTTGGTTGGAACAAGTATGTGGGACTCTTGGTGATGATTGGCGGACTGATTTTGTTTCAGTGGTAATAAAAAGCCACCCCTAAGGGTGGCTTTTCTTATTTGATGATGGGGTATAACTGGATGGTGTTTCCACCGTCTACTGTCAGCTCTGCGCCGGTGGTGTTGCG
>JAGAUM010000211.1 GCA_017620795.1 Clostridia bacterium | reverse complement strand
ATGGTTTGCCATTATTGTGACTATCAATGTCCGCCGCCCAAAGAATGTCCCGAATGTCACAGTCCGTACATTCGGCCCTTTGGTATTGGCACACAGAAAGTGGAAGAGTTTTTATCGGAGACTTACCCATCCATGAGAGTTGCACGGATGGATGCGGACACTACTGGCGGTAAGCTATCCCATAATAAGATTCTTTCTTCTTTTTCCAAAAAAGAAGTGGATGTGCTTTTGGGAACGCAGATGATTGCAAAGGGTTTGGACTTTCCTGATGTTACCCTTGTCGGTGTTTTAGCTGCGGATTTGTCGTTGCATATCGATGATTATCGTTCCAGAGAACGCACCTTCCAGCTGCTGACACAGGTATGTGGACGCTCTGGCAGAGGATCAAGTTCAGGAAAGGCAATTATTCAGACCTATTGTCCTGAAGATGAGACGATTGGTTTTGTAAAAAATCAAGATTACCTGGGTTTTTATGAAAGTGAATTAGCTTTACGTAGGATGCTGTCGTTGCCACCTTTTGCACAGTTTGCCCTAATCCAGATTACTGCAGGTGACGAGAAGAAGGGACAGAACACTTTAGATGAGTGGCTAAAGGCTCTGGACCTTGTCGTCAATCGAGGTGAAATTTCAAAAGAGAACTGTCTGGTGATGGCGAGCGGTAAATCGCCTATTTCTCGTATCGGTGACAAGCATCGTTTCCGCATTTTGATGAAAACGCAAAATCTTAATAAAACTCAAAAAATGTTGCAGCGGTTGTATGGGGTATACTTAAAGAGAAAAGCACCGTCTGAGCAAATTGTTACAATCGATTGTAAACCGAACTCGATTTTATAATTGGAGGATTATAATGGCTATTAGAACAATTGTCAAAAGAGGAGATCCTGTTTTATCCAAAACCTGCCGCGAAGTTGAAAAAATCGATGAACGGATTTTGCAGCTTCTTGACGATATGAAAGAAACAATGGCTGCTGCGAACGGTGTTGGTCTCGCTGCACCACAGGTGGGTGTTTTAAAAAGGATTGCGGTCATTGACGTCGGCGACGGGCCGATTGAATTAATCAATCCCAAAATTATTGCACAGTCAGGGCGTCAAAACGGCGCAGAAGGGTGCTTAAGTGTTCCTGGTGTGTTTGGCGAGGTAGAACGGCCGATGCACGTGACAGTGCAGACACAAAATCGTGATGGTGAGACGGTACAACTTGTGGGACACGAACTGCTTGCTCGCGCCTTTTGTCATGAAATAGAGCATTTGGATGGCAAACTCTTTTTGTCACGTGTTACTCGCTTTTTAGACCCCGAGGAGGAATAATATGCGGATTTTAATGATGGGAACCCCAGATTTTGCGATTCCCACTTTGGACGCCCTCGTCAGTAGTGATTATGAAGTTGTTGGCGTCATTTCCCAGCAGGATAAACCCAAAGGACGCGGGCATCACTTGGTTCCGACTCCCCTAAAAGAAGCGGCGCTATCTTATGGCTTACCTGTTTATCAGCCCAAGACGCTAAAAGAGGAATCGTTTATGGAGTTGCTCACTAAATTGGCTCCTGATTTGATTGTTGTGGTTGCTTACGGAAAGATTCTTCCGAAGTCGGTACTTGATTTTCCGCAATATGGCTGTGTCAATGTGCATGCATCGTTGCTGCCGAAATACCGTGGTGCAGGTCCCATCCAGTGGTCGATTATCAATGGCGAAACCGAGACAGGAGTTACCACCATGCAAATGGGTGAAGGCTTGGATACGGGAGATATTTTGTTGCAAGAGCGCGTTTCAATCACAGACGATGTGACTGCTGACGATTTATTTGACACTTTAGCAACCTTGGGTGGTAAGCTTTTGATT
>JAGAUM010000210.1 GCA_017620795.1 Clostridia bacterium | reverse complement strand
TTCATCGTTCAGTGCTTCTTCTCCAAAGATGCTTGTAAAGACCTGCCAGAACGCCTTTTCGTTGGTCTTGGTTCCGTCGTTTTTAATCATGGCTTTGGTGCCTGCCCAGACCGCGTCAATCAGCGCTTTCGGGTCATAACCGTGAGGGGCTAAAAAAGTTGCCAGCCCCTTAAAATATGCACCGATAAATACATCCTGGTCCATGGGAAGTAAAGTGCCGTCCAAATCAAATAACACTGTTTTAATCATGGTAGTTCTCCTCTTGTTGATATATCAACAAGACTATTATAGTGGTTTTTCTATTCTTTGTCAATGGTACGCAGGATTTTTCCTTGAAGCAGAATCCCTGCCAAGGGGAAGAGCATGCCCAAAAGCATGCCACACTTCATGGCAAAGGGCTCTAAATGGGTCAGCGCCATGACGCTGTCGGTCACCACCCCAACCAGTTGAGGCCCTAAAGATGCGCCCATATCACCGCCTGCCGCCATTAAAGCAAAGATGAACACGCCTCCCTGCGGAAACCGTTCGGAAGCGATGATTAAGTTTCCAGGCCAAAGCATGGCAACGCAGAATCCGTTTAAGACGCAGGCAATCAGTCCTACAATCGGGATGGGGGAAATTGCCGCCAAAAGATAGCAGATGGCAGAGCCGACCGTTCCCCAAAAGAGCAACCGTTCAGGCGTTTTCCCGTACTTGGTATAAAGGGTTCTGCCAATTCCCATGGCAAGACCAAAAAGCGCCACACCGAAAATATCCCCCCAGACCTTGGATAATCCCAAAGCCTGCTCTAAGTAGCCCGAGCTCCACTGTGCCATGGTACATTCGGCAGAGCCACCGCAGAAGATGGCAAAAACACTGACCCACAACGCCTTGTTTTTCAGTAAGGAGAAGGCGTCTCCCGTATGCTTCGGAGTGGTCATTTCGGGAAGGGGAGTGCTTAAAAAGAGAATGCAGGAAATCAGGGGCAGAGCCGTCCATAACAGTGCCAATACCCACCAGTTTTCCCTGCCAAAGGCTAACAAAAACAAGGTGCTTAAGGTGATGACCAGCACCACGCCCCAGGCATAGACCGAGTGGAGCCTGCTGACCTCCCGATCCGGTTCGGGCAGAGGAAGCGCCGCAACCACGGGGCTGACCAACACTTCAGCAAGCCCGCTGGAGGCGGAGAATACAAAGGTTCCCAGTAACAACCCCAAATACGCATAGGAAGGGAAGAGGACGGGAAGTACCCCGTATAATACCAATCCCAAAATAGTCAGCATCGGCATCAGTCGTACTGTCTTTTGGATGTTGAACCGATGGGAAAAGAACGAAAAAACCAGGTCAATGCCCAACTGGGTCATAAAGTTGACCAGTACCAATAACCCCAAAAGAGAGTAAGAAATCCCATAGATGGAGCGAAAGGTCAAAAAAAGTAACGGAGACAGGTTCGCCGCTGCCGCCATGGACATATTGGATGTGTAACAAGCCAGCTTTACTTTACGGATGTCAGAAGGTTTCATAGCTTACAAGCTCCTCTAAAGGACGGAAAGTATCGTGTTGCGGTGCAGGTGCAGCATCCTCGGCAGGATAGCCCATCACCAACAACACGGTTGGCTCCAACTCTTCGGGAATCTGATACTCCCGACGAAGGGCTTCGGGGTCAAAGCTCATGACCCAGGTGCTTCCCACCCCAATTTCGTGGGCTTGAAGCATCAGGTGCGTGCCCACAATGGTAGCGTCCAATACTCCGCAAGGCGCACCGTCATATTTCTTGCGATACCAGCACTCCTTTTTGTGATAGCAAACCAACAGGGCAGTAGGTGCGTGAAAATGACTGTCGGTACATAAGGGGAGCTTCTTTGCCCCCTCGTCACTGTTGATGACCAACACCCGAAAGGCTTGGAAATTGCACCCCGTAGGTGCCACGTGCCCTGCCTTTAAGATGATGTCCAGTTCTTCTTGAGAGACATGCTCGGGCTTGAACTTCCGCACCGAGTAACGGCTCTTGGCTAATTCGTAAAAGTTCATTCTTCTATCCGCACTCCTTCATCATTTAAAGTGATTCCCTGCCAGCTTCCGCGGACGCCATAAGCCTGCAACAAGTCCAAAATTTTTTTCACCGCGACTTGTTCTTCTAAAGGAAAGTCCTCTTCGCGCAAGGAAAGATAGCGGTGGTTTCCCATACAGTACAGGCAGTAATTGGGCACATCTACTTCGTCCTCGGGACAAGCGTTGGGGTCCGCCCCGTGGGAGAGCAACCATTCGGTCATAAATACATCCAGATGGCAGACCGCCAAAACAAGAGGGAACAAGAACCTGCCCAAACTAACATCAGCCCCTTGGCTTAAAAACCATTCAAGCCCCTTTATAATCTCCGCAGGGGGAGCGGGCGGAGCCGCGTCTCTTTCATAGCGTTGATAGTACTTTTCTAAATAATCAAACAGCAGCGAAGTGCCATAAGCATCGGTCTTGTTGACCGACCCACGCTCTGTCACTTTTTCTTGAATGGCTTTTAACATACAATCACCTCATCTGTAAGTGTACCACTGATTTGAAAAAATGGCAACAAAAAAGACTCCGAAAGGAGTCTTTAATATTTCATTTCTGGACCATGTAAGGTTACCTCATGGTCTTTGATGGTCAGACAAAGCCCTTGACCGCGGACACCGGCACGCCCCAAAACGATAGCTACTTTCATGATTGCATCAAAAACTGCACGATCTGCGTCGATGCCAAAACCTTCGTGAAGAGCGCTGATATCCAAGCTTTCAAAATAGTAATTTCCATCATGCGGATTATCGGACTCAGGATAAAGAGCAGGGTCTGCGCCATGGGAAATCATAAACTCGGTCATTGGTGCATCTAAAGCTCCTACTGCTGGCATCAAGGGATAGTTATCATCACCACAAAGGGTATTGAAGTCATAGCCTGCTTCCAAAAGAGCCAGAAGATTCTCTTCAATGGGATACTCCCGTTCTTTTAACGGCAGA
>JAGAUM010000209.1 GCA_017620795.1 Clostridia bacterium | reverse complement strand
TTTTACAACCTTTTTTTGAAAATAAGTCTCATTACACGCCAAAAAGCGGACGTTTTCTCGCCCGCTTTTATTTATTTGAACATATTGTTCAGCTTCTGGAAAAATGATGTTTTCTTTTCAAGATTTTTATCCGTAACCGTCTCTGCAAATTTCCGCAGCAGCTCTTTTTGCTTTCCTGTAAGATTTTTCGGTATCTCAACAGTTACGGTGACATACATATCTCCGCGGCTTTTGCTGCCAAGCTTTGGCACGCCCTTGCCCTTAAACCTAAACGTACTGTCAGTCTGCGTACCCTCCGGCACGTTGTACTTTATCTTGCCGTCCAGCGTCGGAACGGTCATTTCACAGCCCAGCGCGGCATCTGTAAAAGAAATCGGAATTTCACAGTAGATATCGTTGCCGCGTCTGTCAAAAATTCTATGCGGCGCAACGGACAACGTAATATAAACATCTCCCGCGGGACCGCCGTTTCTGCCGGAATTTCCCTGTTCACGCAGCGTCAGCGTCTGACCGTTGTCAATACCGGCAGGTATCTTTACTTTTGTATTTTTGCTTTCTGTCACAATACCGCCGTGGCAGTCCGGACAGGGAGTCTTTATTCTTTTGCCGGTTCCCGAACAGGACGGACAGGTACGCTGAGACTGTACATTGCCCAAAATTGTGCGCTGAACAGAAGAAATAACGCCTCTTCCCGAACACTGCGGGCAGGTTTCAAGCTCGGTTCCGCCCTTAGCGCCTGTTCCCTTGCAGGACTTACATGTACAGCGGCGCGTATAATGTATTTCTTTTTCACAGCCAAAAGCCGCATCATTAAATTCTATGTTAAGTCTGAGGTGTATATCCTCACCCTTTGCAGGCGCGTTTGCACGTCGTGAGCTGCCGCCCATTCCGCCTCCGAAAAATGTTTCAAAAATATCTCCGAAGCCGCCAAAGCCGCCGAAATCGCCAAAGCCTCCAGCGCCGCCGCCACCGCCGCCGTAGGACGGGTCAACACCGGCATGACCGAACTGGTCATAGCGCGACTTTTTCTCAGCGTCGGACAAAACTCCGTAGGCTTCGTTAATTTCCTTAAACTTAGCCTCAGCTTCCTTATTTCCTGGATTTAAGTCGGGGTGATACTTTTTAGCCATCTTTTTAAAAGCGCGTTTTATTTCATCGTCGCTCGCGCCCTTTGAAAGCCCCAGAACCTCGTAATAATCTCTTTTTTCTGCCATATATGTCTGACCTCTTTATGCAGGCGGCAGAACAACCGCCCCGATATACCGTGATATGCCCTGCCGCAAAAACGGCAGGGCAGTCAGGGTTTCAACAAGGGGCAAAGCCCCGTTATTCAACACTCCGGTGACGGATTGTACCGCCGCCGGAAAACTTCAGCACAGCCCGCCGCTCAAAACAGCGGGAACATTTCGCTTTCAGCTATATATTATTTCTTATCGTCCGCGTCGGTAAAGTCCGCATCGTATACGTTACCGTCCGCGCTGCCGGACGCAGCATCTGCGGTATCCGCGCCGGGCGCGGCGCCCGCAGCAGCCTCAGGATTTGCCTGAGCATAAATCTTCGAAGAAAACTCATACAGCTTTTTCTGAAGCTCGTCTGCCGCGCGCTTGATTGCAGCGCTGTCGGTACCCTTGAGCGCTTCCTTAACCTTTTCCACCTCAGTATTGATTGCTCCCTTATCGTCAGCGGTGAGCTTATCACCCGCGTCGTTTACAAGCTTTTCCGTCTGATAAACAAGCTGATCGGCATTGTTGCGTATTTCAATTTCTTCTTTTTTCTTTGCATCCTCACCGGCGTAATTTTCCGCTTCCTTAACAGCCTTTTCAATATCCTCCTTGGAGAGGTTGGTGGACGCCGTAATAGTAATATTCTGCTGCTTGCCGGTGCCCATATCCTTAGCCGTTACGTTTACTATACCGTTTGCGTCTATATCAAACGTAACCTCGATTTGAGGTACGCCGCGGGGTGCGGGCGCGATACCGTCAAGACGGAAGGTACCCAAAGTTTTATTATCGGCAGCCATTTCACGCTCACCCTGCAGAACATGGATGTCAACAGAGGTCTGGCTGTCTGCGGCAGTAGAGAAGATTTGGCTCTTCTTGGTGGGAATGGTGGTGTTACGGTCAATCAGACGGGTGCAAACGCCGCCCAAGGTCTCGATACCCAAAGACAGGGGGGTTACATCCAACAGTAACAGGTCTTTGACTTCGCCGCCCAAAACGCCTGCCTGAATAGCAGCGCCGACAGCAACACACTCGTCAGGGTTGATGCCCTTATGAGGTTCCTGACCAATCAGGTTCTTGACCGCTTCGGAAACGGCAGGGATACGGCTGGAACCACCAACCATGATGACCTTGTCGATTTCGCCTGCAGACAGACCCGAGTCGGACAGTGCATTCTTAACAGAAACCAGAGTCTTTTCAACCAGGTCTGCGGTCAGCTCATTGAACTTTGCACGGGTTAAGGTGATATCCAAGTGCTTCGGACCGTTTGCGTCTGCCGCAATAAAGGGCAGGTTGATATTGGCGGACATGATGCCCGACAATTCAATCTTTGCTTTTTCTGCGGCGTCCTTTAAGCGTTGCAGAGCCATCTTATCCGCGGTCAGGTCAACGCCCTGTTCCTTCTTGAACTCATCAGCCAGATACTGGATAATGCGCTCGTCAAAGTCATCACCGCCAAGACGGTTGTTACCAGAGGTAGCCAGTACTTCGAAAACGCCGTCGCCGATTTCCAAAATGGAAACGTCAAAGGTACCACCGCCCAGGTCATAGACCATAATCTTCTGGTCATTATCCTTGTCCAAGCCGTAAGCCAGTGCGGCGGCAGTCGGCTCGTTGATGATACGCAGAACTTCTAAGCCTGCAATCTTGCCTGCGTCCTTGGTTGCCTGACGCTGTGCGTCGGAGAAGTAAGCAGGAACGGTGATAACTGCCTGAGAAACAGTCTCACCCAGATAGGCCTCTGCGTCTGCCTTTAACTTCTGCAGAATCATTGCGGAAATTTCTTGGGGCGTGTAAGCCTTGTCGTCAATAGTGACGCGCTTGTCGCTACCCATATCACGCTTGATAGAAATAATGGTGCGGTCGGGGTTGGTGATGCTCTGACGCTTTGCGACAGTGCCAACCAAACGCTCGCCTGCTTTGGTGAAAGCAACAACCGACGGGGTGGTTCTTGCGCCTTCTGCGTTTGCAATAACCGTGGCTTCGCCGCCTTCTAATACTGCAACGCAGGAGTTGGTGGTTCCTAAGTCAATACCGATAATCTTTGCCATTTTAAATTTCTCCTCTCTTTATTCCAATCAGTTGGCTACTTTGACCATAGCCGGCCGAATGACTTGCTCTTTTAACTGATAACCGCGGGCAAACTCTTCTACTATCTCATTTTCACCATAGGCATCGTTTTCCTCATGGGCAACGGCATAGTGAAGCTCGGGATTGAAAGTTTCGCCAACGGTGGGAACGGGGGTAATCCCCAGTCCTGCCAAAATCTCAACAAACTGCTTGTGTACCATTTCAACGCCCTTGAAAAAGCCGTCCTCTTTGTTGTCACACGCGGCAATGGCACGATCAAAATTGTCCAAAACGGGCAAAATCTTTTCTGCGAAGTCCGCTTGTGCATTCTGATACATGGCTTCTTTTTCTTTTTGAGAGCGTTTGCGGAAATTATCATACTCCGCCGTGGTACGAAGCAGGCGGTCGAGCGTCTCCTGATACTTGGCCTCAAACTCGTTTACTTCGGGGGTTTCTTCAGAAACTTCCTCAATAGTATCGGGCGAGGTCTCGGGTTTCTTGCTCATTATACTCTTCCTCTCTATGCATAATTGTAGAAAGCCGTCGGGTCAGATAGTCTACCAACCCCACTACTTTCGAGTAATCCATTCGGGTCGGACCGATGACCGCCAACCGTCCTGCCGATAAAGACCCCAGACGGTAGGTACCTGTCACCGTGCTGCAATCACGCAGTTCCTCGTATCCATTCTCCTCGCCAATTGCCACGCGAATCCGCGGGGACGGCTCGGACAGGAAGGACAAAATCCCGCGCTTGCTTTCCAAAAACCGATAAAAGGCCTGCATCCGCGCCAAGTCGCTATATTCGGGGAAACGGAAGAGGTTGGACGCACCTTCTAAAAAGACGTCCCGTTCATCCTCATGCTCGAACACTTCACTGATGAAGCCCAAAACAGGAGCCAACACGCTATGATTGGTGGACATAACCGAACGAATCTCATTGATTCGGGACAGGCTGATTTCTGCCATGGAAAGGCCAATTAAGCGTTCTTGCAAAATACGGGACAGACGATAAATAATCTGCGGTTGAATCCCCATATCCAGGCGAATCAGCTTATTCTTCACAATACCTTCGCCTGTGACCATAACGATAACCACGTTTTGGCTATCAATGGGTAACAGTTCGATGTGTCGCAGATAGGCTTTTTTGATTTCAGGCCGCAACACCGCAACGGTATAACCTGTGATTTCGGACAGAGCAACAGACAGTTGCTCCACCAAGCGGTCGTGATTGGTAATCTTCTCGTTTAATACCGAGGAAAACCGCTCCGCCTCGTAAGCAGTTAAAATCGGCGGTTGCATTAGCGCATCCACATAAAACCGATACCCCAAATGGGTCGGAGCACGACCTGCAGAAGTGTGAGGCTGTTCCAAAAACCCCAGATTCTCCAGTTCTGCCATCTCGTTACGGATGGTGGCAGAACTGACACCGATATCATGTCGGGACAGAAGCGTTTTAGACCCGATGGGTTCGGGATGATGGATATAGTCGTCGATAATCAGCTTTAAAATCTGCTGTTTGCGGGGACTTAATGCCATTTCGCTTCCTCCTTTTTCGGTTTTAGCACTCTAAAGTCGAGAGTGCTAACGTCTTATTTATACCACATTCTTCTAAGCTTGTCAATACTTTGGCATAAAAAAACCGCCCCACAGGGGCGGCGTTTTTTTATTTAGCGGACAATGTAGGCGAATTTCACCTTACTATCGGACAGATACAAGAACACGGTAGAAGGTTGTGTGCCTGCAGGAATCAGGTTGATTGCCTGAGCATACGCCATATTGTTTACGGTCGTGCTATGGGGAACAATGCGATCCTCTTCCTTTTCAGCGACAGTGTCATAAACGTAAATCTTTGCACTGCTGTAGGAGTACAAATCTCTTGCGTTCTCCGAAGAGCCTTCGTCAGGGAAGATGGTCGTAAACAGAATCTGCTTGCTGGAGTTGTCCGCACTATACAAAGTACCATAGCGAGTCATAAATGCCGTAGTGTCGGTGACTGTACGGTCATCCGCAGCAGGACGGTCGCCCGTCGGGTCGAACAGCAGCTCGCACAAGCCCTTGCGGATGGTGCCATCTGCGTTGGTCGCATAGCGGATGATGTCTCCTTTTTTAAGATTTGCTGCTACAAGGTCAGAAGCCGTGGCATCCACCGTGGAAGAAGCACCGGTCAAAACGTTGATCAGCGGAATACGGACGAAGCTTTCGTCCTTATCGGTAACCATGCTTTCCAGATCATCGGATACCAGATAGATGGGTGCATCCACCGCAATCTCGTCGATGCCGACGCCGCCGTAAATGACAACTGCGCCTGCAACTCCAACCGTGCTCTTTTCAAACGCTTCAACGGTATATTCCTTGCC
Organism: Clostridia bacterium; assembly: GCA_017620795.1. Lineage (GTDB taxonomy): Bacteria > Bacillota > Clostridia > RGIG8785 > RGIG8785 > RGIG8785. The sequence goes on along the minus strand of JAGAUM010000209.1, from coordinate 2,180 downwards.
ATCCTTTAAGTTCAAGGAGGTCGTGTAATCCGCCGTGTTCTTTCGGTCGGACGGAACGACGAAAATCTTGGTGCCACTGCCTACCGTAATGCCCGAGTTGAAGTCGAACTTCTTGCTGGACGCTTTGTAGCTACCAGTGTATTCACCCAAACGGCTGAAGGGGGTCAGGTTGGTGGTGGAGGTTTCCGAACCACCTTCTAACAGAGTGTTGATGGCATTTACCTTGCCACTTGCCACACCGTACATAATCAGCTGAGAATACTCGGTGTTGCTGCCTCCGTCTTTGTTGGTTTCCTGTGCCGCCAGTGCCAGCTGGTCACGAATCAGTGCATGATTCTTTACCTGTACACCGTCCAGAACGGTAGTGTCAGCACAAACGATAGACTGGATTTCGTCCTCCCCTGCAGGAAGCAGCCTTAAGGTTACTTTCTCGGTATCTTCGTTATAACGGACATCGGTCAGGTAGCCGTAGAGCTTCGTCCCTGCCAGAGCGACTGCCGCCGTATCAACGATGTTGTTGGACAGGTCTAAGTAGAAGGTGGACTCCTGTCCCAGCTCCAGCGTTTCGTTACAGTAGTAGGACATACCATATTCTTTGCCAGCAATAGTGTACTTGCCTTGACGAATTTTTTCAATCTTACCACGGACGCTCTTGGCTGAAACGTGTACCTCAGTCAGTTTGTCGCCGTTGGTGTTTAGGGTCTCGTAAATACAAAGAGTCGTGCGGTTGCGGATGGTGGAGAAGGCAACCTCCTTGCCGTCTTTGTAAATCTTTAACTGGTCGCCTCTGGACGAGGTGGTAGGTTTTAAAGTAAGCGTCGTTCCGGTGGAATTATAGTCGGTAACCACATAGTTTACCGCGTCTACCTTATTAACATGGACCACCTTGTACTCACGGATGAAAGCAACATCATAAAATTCATCCCCGTCTGCGTCTAAGAAGGTGATTTCGCCTGTCTGGATATCCAATACATCCTCGGGCTCGCCTGCGATGTGTTTCTTGTTATAAATCATCTGCAAATCGTCAAATTCCAGAGTAACGTCTTCGCCGTCGGTACCTTCATAAACAAGCTCATCGTTGGCAGTGTCTACAATCTGATCGTAGGTAACCGTTACCTCCTGATTGGAGCCCAGCGCCTGATGAATATACTTGGCGGTTTTGTCTCCCGTATCGTCCGTCTCATAATAAACGGTTACTTCGCGGCCCAAGAGCGCACTTTGATCCGTTTCTGCCGCAACCGAAATCAAAACGCCCTCGACTTCGATGCAGTTTTTCTTGCCGATGCCTTCGCCGTCATCCAAGCGGGTCATATTGGTGCCGGTAACCTGTCCCGAAATGCTGTTCAGCTCCAGCTTCTCGGTTAAAAGGGTTCTGCCCGGAACGGTAATAAAATCGGGAGTGCCGTCTGCTTTGACACCACCTTCGATGGCAATGCTGACATCGAAAGCATTGTAAATCATCTGTGCAATGTCTGCACGGGTAGCAGGTTTATTGTTGGTTCCGCCAACCTTGCCCAAAAGCTTCTTGTCCAAGGCTACATTGACATAACCTGCAGGCCAGCCACCACGCTCCAGCGCCTGATTGCCAAAACCCAGTGCGCAAACCATCATCTTGATTGCCTGCTCGTATGTAACGTTGTCTTCAGGCCCAAAGGTCTTGGCATCGTAACCTGCGATAATCCCCATGTCATAAGCAATGCGGATGTTTGCAGATGCCCAGTGTCCGTCTGCCACATCCTCAAAAGGAGTGGTGGCAACGGCGCCAATCTCTGCCAGCTTTAAAGCACGGGTCAGCATCGCCGTGAACTCTGCACGAGTAATCTGACCCTCCGGCTTAAAGAGGGTCTTGTCCCCTTCTTTATACCCTGCAATCAGTCCCAAGCCCGACAAAACCTGTACCGCCTCCCACTGAGGAAGCTCGTCCGCAACATCAGTAAACGCTGCGCCTACAGGCAGGGTAGTGAAAACCATCATGACCGCTAAAAGCAGTCCTAAAATACGTTTGGTCTTTTTCATGTCTATCGCCTCTCTGTTCAAAAAGTATTCCTTCTTATTTTATACCATAATTTCTGCCCCCCGTCAACGGGTATTTTGAAATCCCTTAATATGATTTTAAGCATTTTAAACAAAAAGTTCTTGCAAATGAGGAATTAATTGTTTATAATGTATAATAAAGAGAC
>JAGAUM010000208.1 GCA_017620795.1 Clostridia bacterium | reverse complement strand
GCAAAGAACACAGTATACTTAAGACCTGAGACAGCCCAGGGTATCTTTGTAAACTTCAAGAACGTACAGAGAACATCCAGAAAGAAAGTTCCGTTTGGTATCGGCCAGATTGGTAAATCTTTCCGTAACGGGATCACACCGGGTAACTTTACATTCCGTACACGTGAGTTCGAGCAGATGGAATTAGAGTTCTTCTGCAAGCCGGGTGAGGACTTGGAATGGTTCCGTTACTGGAAAGACTACTGCAAGAACTTCCTGCTTTCTCTGGGCATCCCCGAAGAAAACATCCGTATGCGTGACCACAGCCCAGAAGAGCTGTCTCACTACAGCAACGCCACCACCGATATCGAGTTCATGTTCCCCTTTGGCTGGGGCGAGCTGTGGGGCATTGCAGACCGCACCGACTTCGACTTGAAGCAACACTCCAATCACTCGGGCGAGCCCATGGACTACTTAGACCCCGTCACCAACGAGCGGTATGTTCCTTACTGCATCGAGCCCTCCTTGGGTGCTGACCGTGTGGCGTTGGCATTCTTGGTTGACGCTTATGACGAGGAAGAAATTGCCGAAGGCGATGTCCGTACCGTCATGAGATTGCATCCTGCACTGGCGCCCATGAAGGCAGCCATTCTGCCGCTGTCCAAGAAGCTGTCTGAGCAGGCGACTGCCGTTTACACCGAGCTTTCCAAGTACTTCCTCTGTGATTATGACGAGGCAGGCTCCATCGGTAAGCGCTATCGCCGTCAGGACGAAATCGGTACTCCCTTCTGCATCACTGTAGACTTTGATACCGAGACCGACCAATCGGTTACCGTCCGCGACCGTGACACCATGGAACAGATTCGTATGCCCATTTCCGAATTAAAGGCATACATCGAAGAAAAGCTGATTTTCTAATCCAAAAAGGGACCAAGTAAGCACTTGGTCCTTTTTTATAAATTTTTGGTCTGATTTTGCAAAGATTTTTCGACACACCTATGGTATAATGAATACGACAAAATTGTTTTTGGAGGAAGAAGAATGAAAAAGTATTTGGGCGTATTTTTGGCAGTATTGCTCTTGATGAGCATGATTCCTGCCCCCAGCGGTGCCGGCATGCTTCGGTATGATTTGGAAAAAACCACCTTTGCTCCGACTCGGGCCGAGGCGGATGCGGTGACTTTCATTGCACCGGGTTCGGGCAGCGTGGTGTTGCCTGAGGCAACGCTTTCTGCATCGGAAGGGGATGGCTTTGTTGCCCGCATCTTAAAAGAGGGGAACGAGGTTATTGCTTTGACCGTTGACGGAGGCGAGACCGCAACCCTGCCCGAGACGAAGCTGGCAGTTGCGGTTGGAGACGAAATCACCTTTGAAGCGGATACCCGTGGCATGGATGGCGACGTTTTGACTTGGTCGCCCGTTGTCCTTTATCAGGGTGGCATTGCCGAGGCGGAGGCCGCACCTTATTTCATCGATTTGGCGAACCACTGGTCCAAGCCCTATGTTATGCCCTTGGCAGAGGCAGGGATTGTCAGCGGTAAGACCGCCAATACTTATGACCCTGACGGACAGATTACCCGTGCAGAGTTTTTAACCTTGGCACTGAAGGTAGCAGACCTGCCCGTTCAGGTGTACATGCCCTCTTATGCCGATGTTCAGGAAAACCAATGGTTTGCAAAAGTCGCTTATGTTGCCCAAAAGGGTGAGATTGTAGACCCCAACATGGTAGTGGACAACAAGCTGTTGCCCGACCAGCCGATTTTGCGTGAAGAAATGACCGCAATTATTATGCGTGTCTTAAAGGTCATGCGCGGTACCACCATTGACGGCGCCCACAGCTTCACCGACGGTGCTTCCTTTGCGGCTTGGGCAAGTGATTATATCGGTCAGGCGGCAAAGTTGGGCATTGTTACAGGCAACCCTGACGGAAGCTTCAATGCCAAAGGCAACGCCACCCGTGGCGAAGCGGCAGTCATGTTCTCCCGTTTGAAGGATTATCTGGACAAGACCCCGCTGTTCACCCCCCATGGGGAGTATTCGCCTGTTTACGATGCAATCGTTTATGAGGATGTGGACTTGAACAAAGTCATTAACGACCAGATTGCCGCAGGGGTCAAGGAGATTACCGTTGCCCCCGGTGCTTATCGGTTAAAGAGCCAGCCCCGTGGCGGACACATTGCCTTGTACGATGTAGAGGGTGTCACCATCAACGGCTATGGCGTATCTATTCTGGGTCAGACCAACACCACCAACATCTTCAAGCTGGAAAACTGTAAGGATGTCACCATCAACGGCTTTACCAATGACTATGAAGGCGGATGCATCTTCCAGGGTCAGATTTACAACATCGACCCCGACGGCTTCTTCTTTGATATCACGGTTGAGCCTGGGATGATTCAGGATACGAAGAAGTTCATTAACACCGGCATGATGGGCTCGATTTATGAAGGGGAGACGGGGCAGATTGTTTTGGGCACCGAAACCGTCATGATTGAACCCAAAAAGATGGAGCGGCTTAGCAGTAACACCTTCCGCATCAACGGCAAGAAGGTGGCAGGTCAGCCCGGCATTGAGGTGGGCGACTATGTGGGTGCATGGGGATATGCCAATGCCTCCAACTTCGGCATGACCAACTGTGAAAATATCACTTTAAACGATATCAATGTCTGGAGTGGCATGTGCACCATCAACTTTATCCAAGGCCCCGGTCCGCTGACCCTGAACAATGTTTATGTAGGAAGCGGTGCCAAGCACTTGGGCACGGTCAGCCCCCGTATCCCCGGTGTTCACGGTGACGGCTTGCACATGACCGCCAACCGCAACGGCCCCATCATGAACAACTGCACCTTTGAAAACCTGCTGGATGACGGTATCAACCTCCACGGTTCTTACGGCAAGGTAGCAGGAATTGAAGGGGACACGTTGATACTTTCCAACAAGTATGTCGCAGCCTTGTATCGGGAGGGAGACCGACTGCGTCTCTTTGCTCCCGACGCTACCGAACGGACGCCTTTGACCATTACTTCCATCCGTCATCTGGACAGCTACACCCCTGGGATGGAACTGAACGAGGACACGGGTGTGTTCAATTTCTCGGGCGGCGGATACATGGCGGTCAAGGTCAAAGAGAAGATTGACGCCAAGGTGGGCGACTGGATGTACAACTATGACATTACCTCCAGTAACTATGAGATTAAGAACTCCACCTTCCGCAACAGCCGTTCCAATGCCATGGTCATCCACAGCGGTGACGGCATTATCGAAAATTGCATCATTGCCCGTGGCGGAAGCCATGGCTTGAACATCATCCCAGGGTTAGACTGGGGCGAGTCGGGCTTTGTTGAGAACCTGACCATTAAAAACTGTCAGGTCTATGACAACGGTTGGCTGAAAAACAGCCATTCGGGAGGTATCTGCATCCACGGCGATACCTTTAAAGGACAGAACCACAAGAACATCACCATCGAAGGGTGTACCTTCTACAATAACTTTATCTCCGACCTGTATATCAGCGAGGCGAAGAACGTGGTTGCCAAGAACAACACCTTCAAGCCTGCGGAGAACAACGCGGCGGCGACCATCCGTGTCAACCACTCGGATAACGTGACCTTAAGCGGAAACAAGTATGTAGACGGACGGACCAAATCCACCATCCAAGTGGATCGGGTGACCAACTTTAAAGAGCAATAAAAAAGAGAGCCTTCGGCTCTCTTTTATTTTTCGGCTCTCTTTTATTTTCTGAAGAACAGGATTCCCAAGGTGTTGGGTCCGCAGTGAGAGGAGATGGTGCAACCTGCGGTGCAGGTGATGACCTCCTCAAAGGGGCAGAGTTCCAAGACCTTCGCTTTGACCTCTTCCACCAACGCAGGGTCACAATAGCTATGGGTGATGAAGATGCGCGCGGTGTCGATGTCCTCCCGACCGTTCAAGCGCTCTTCTATATAAGCCATCAGGGCT
>JAGAUM010000207.1 GCA_017620795.1 Clostridia bacterium | reverse complement strand
CCTTTGTACTGGAAACGACGGTCTGCACCACCGAATCGCTTTAATCCTCTGGCGATGGCGTCGGGACTTAATCCAAATCGTCTCGCAGCGGCATAAGCACAAAGGGCGTTGGAGACATTGTGCATCCCGGGCACGGAAAGTTGAACTGAGGTCTTTTCATCGTCGGGACCGCAGATGCTAAAGCACGCACATGCCCGCTCATCGAAGGTAATGTCAGTAGCATAATAGTCATTTTTGGTATCCAAACCTGCAGTAATGATGTTACAAGAAAGGCCACGGACGGCAGCCAAAGCGTTTTTGTCATCGCCGTTCACCACGACCGCCCCTTCGTTGGGGACCAATGCACCAAACCGATGGAAGGCAGAAATGATATGGTCTAAATCACGGAAATAGTCCAGATGATCCTCTTCTACATCCAGAATAATTGCCAAATAGGGGAAGAAGCTTAAAAAGCTTTCTACATACTCGCAAGCTTCAGAAATGAAATAGGTATCCGCCCCGATACGCAGGTTACCATCAATGTCAGACAGAGTGCCGCCTACTAAAACGGTAGGGTCGGTTTCTGCTTCCAAAAAAACGGTGGTCAGCATGGATGTGGTAGTGGTTTTACCGTGGGTGCCCGATACTAAAATAGGGTAGCGATAAGATTTCATCAGCTCTCCTAAAACGGTGCACCGCTCATAAGTTGGGATGCCTTTTGCTTTTGCAGCAGCCAACTCGGGGTTGTCCGAATGAATAGCAGCGGTATAGACAATCATATCCGCATCAGAGATCTGTTCCGCGCGGTGACCGATATAAACAGGAATACCACGTTCAATCAGGCGTTGCGTCACAACTGAGGCAGAGGAATCCGAGCCACTTACAGTGTGACCTGCCTGCTTTAAAATTTCAGCAATGGCGCTCATTGAAATGCCACCGATGCCGATAAAATGAATGTGTGATTTTTTTTCAAACAAAGAAGTTGCACTCCTCTCTATGCACTATTATATTCTTTTTCACAAAAATTTCAACACTTTTCTTTGTTTTTGAGAGAAAAAATGAAAGAAAATAGAAAAAATGTTGTAAAAATACTTGATTTTTTCTTGAAAATTTGTTAAAATATGATAAAATCAATGGGAATGTCTTACCCGTTGTTAACATTTAAGGGGGAGAAACATGGAGATTACGGATATTCGCATTCGTAAGATCAGCAACGAGGGAAAAATGAAAGCAATTGTATCGTTGACCTTCGACGACGCATTTGCTGTTCATGACATCAAAGTGATTGAAGGACAGGAGTGGCTGTTCGTGGCAATGCCCAGCAGACGGACTCCGGACGGCGAGTTCAAGGATATCGCGCATCCGATCAATGCGCAGATGCGCGAACAGATTCAGACGGCCATTTTAGACCGCTATCAAGCCGCCCTTTTAGAAGAACCGGCGGAGGAGTAAAATACATCCCTGCAAATCTTCGGGAAAAGTCTCAAAAACTTGGGACTTTTCCTTTCTTTTTTGTACGGGAAAGGTTTGACATTACAGCCATCTTATGCTATAATAAACCTTATAAACCGATAGGTATCTGACAAATGTTTTGGGCTGTAGGAGGAATGACCATGTACGATATCGGGGATAAAATCGTGTACCCAATGTACGGTGCCGGTGTGATTCAAGCGATTGAGGAGCGGGAAGTGTTCGGTGAAAAAGCACTTTATTATGTGCTTTCAATGCCGAGTGCCATTCGTGTGATGATTCCTGTTGCCAACGCAGAAAAAATCAATATCCGTGATGTCATCAGCGCGGAGGAAGCAGACCGCGTTTTAACGGAGTTTGCCAACTACGGTCGGGATGAGACTGAGAACTGGAACAAGCGTTGTCGGGATAATATGACTCGTATCCGTGGCGGTGATATTTATGAAATCGCCTTTGTGGTCAAGAGCCTGATGCTTCGGGATCGGGAGCGGATGCTTTCTACGGGTGAGCGGAAGATGCTTACCAATGCCAAAAAGATTCTTTTGTCAGAATTGACCTTGGCAAAGGATGAACCCTTAGAAGTTTTGGAAAAAGTATTGGAGGGAGCCATCTGATGGGCTTTACTGCGATTGTACCTGCCGCAGGGAGCGGTACCCGAATGGGTGCCCCGGGCGGAAAACTATTGCTGCCTTTGTGTGGGCAACCGCTACTTTCGTTTACCTTGCTCTCGCTGGCTTCGTCACAATCGGTGGATAAGATTGTTATCGTTACGCGGGAGGAGGACATCCTTCCGCTTTTTGATTTGGCAAAAAGCCTTGAATTAGATGTTCCTGTTACAGTGGTTCGGGGTGGGGCTACCCGTGCCGAGTCGGTGCTTTCGGGCTTGAATGAAGCGACGGACGCAGATTGGGTTCTGGTTCATGACGGTGCCCGTTGCCTGATTACTCCTGAGGAAATCGACCGTGTTGCTGCTGCTGCCAAAACCCGTGGCGCTGCTGCCATTGGTGTTCGGGTCAAGGACACCATCAAGGTGTGCGACAGTTCAGGTAAAATCCTGAATACTCCAGACCGCAGCACCCTTTGGGCGGTGCAGACCCGCCAAGCCTTTTCCTCCCCCTTGCTTCGGGAGGCTTTTTCCAAACTGACCGATTTTAATGTAACCGATGACTGTGCCGTTTGCGAACGGGCAGGGATTCCTGTTTATATGGTCGAAGGTTCTTATGAAAACATCAAAATTACCACCCCCGATGACCTGTTGGTCGCTGAGGGATTCTTGAAACAGAGAGGGTTTTAATCATGCGCGCAGGAATTGGCTATGATGTCCACCGGCTGGTGGAAGACCGTAAACTAATATTAGGCGGTGTGGACATTCCTCATACCCTAGGCCTTTTGGGTCATTCGGATGCAGACGTGTTGGTTCACGCCATCATGGACGCTTTGTTAGGCGCCGCCGCTATGGGTGACATCGGCAAGCACTTCCCCGATAACGATCCTGCTTATAAAGGCGCGGACAGCATCGAACTGTTAAAACGGGTTGGTGTCTTATTAAACGAAGCCGGTTTTTTGATTGTCAACATCGATGCTACCATCATTGCCCAACGCCCCAAATTGGCAAGTTTCATTCCCCGGATGTGTCAGAACATCGCCGATGCATTGGCACTTCCGATGTCCTGTGTCAGTGTAAAAGCTACCACAACCGAGGGTCTTGGCTTTACCGGAATAGGGGAAGGAATGGCGTCTTTGGCGACTTGTTCAATTGAAAAGAAGTAAAAAACTCGACAAAGTTCGACACGAAGGTGGTGTTGAACTTTGTTTTTAGCCTTCTTTTGTCGAATTTTGTCGAAAATAGAAAAACGGCGTCGAGGGGTTCTCCTTGCGAAGAGGCAAGGGGTTTGCTATACTCGATACCACCGAAAGGAGAGTTGAACATGAAAGAAGAACTGATTGTTGCCAAGAATGCAGAAACCCGTTTGGGGGAACGGTTACGGTTGGGATATTACCTGCTGACCGAATCGGTACATCTTCCTGACCTGCCACTACATATCGGATATGGAGTCAAAATCATCTTACAGCGGGAGAATGGAGTGGTAGAAGAACACGCCATGCCCGACCTGTCCTGCTCGAAGCTGGGGATTCTGTCTCTAATCCGACTTTTATCTACGCACGCTGTCTTGCCCATTGCCATGGAAGAGACGGTCTTTGACTATTTGGAAGCCCACGATTTATGCGTATAAATTTCGAAAACCCCTTTTCTTTTTTATTTCCATTTGGTATAATACTTAGGAAGTAGAGGAAAAGGGGATTTTTATGCCTGAAAAAACAAAATCCGTTTTGGAATATCATAAGATTTTAGAATTGCTTTCGTCACTGGCGTCTTGTGCCTTGACCGAGTCGGTGTTGTTAAATTGGAAGCCTGCGTCTACCTATGAACGGGCTTGCCATCTTTTGTCAGAGACGGAAGCGGCATGTGCACAGCTGGTCGCTAAAGGTCCTTTGACCTTTGGAGAACTGCAAGAGATTCGGGACGCGCTGTCCCAAGCCAAAATCGGCAGAAGCCTGACACCTGCTGCCTTACTTACGGTCGCTAAAACCCTGTCTTACGGACGTCAAGCCATCCGCTATGGGGAAGATGCGGCTCCTGTTTTAGTGCCTTATTATGAGAGATTGGTACAAAACCGCCCGTTAGAAGAACTGCTCTTTTCCTCATTTGTGGACGAAGAAACGGTGGCGGACGGAGCAAGCCCCGAGCTTTCACGCATCCGTCGGAAACTGGCGGCAGGGACGAATCGCATCAAAGATACTCTGGATAAAATGATTCGTTCCGCAACCACCCAGAAATATCTGCAAGAAGCCATCGTCACCCTCCGTGGTGACCGTTATGTTCTGCCTGTCAAAGCCGAGCACCGTGGGGATGTCCCCGGCTTGGTCCATGACGCCTCTTCCAGTGGTGCCACCCTGTTTATCGAGCCCATGTCAGTGGTGGAAGCCAACAACGAACTGCGCCAGCTCCATGCCGAAGAAGCCCGTGAGATTGAACGGATTTTGGCGGATTTGTCCGCCCGTGTTGCAGAGGCTTCAGAGGATATTATCACAACCTTTGAAACCCTTTTGAAGCTGGACTGCATTTTTGCCCGTGCCCGTCTGTCCCATCAGATGACAGGCGTTACGCCCAAACTCAACGATGCAGGAAAAATCCGTATCTTGCAAGCGAGACACCCCTTGTTAGACCCTAAAACCACTGTCCCTATCGACCTTTATTTAGGGGACGAGTTTGATACTTTGGTTATTACCGGTCCCAATACCGGCGGTAAAACCGTTGCCTTAAAAACCTTGGGACTGTTTACCCTGATGGCATTATCAGGTCTACGGATTCCTGCCCGTGAAGGGAGCGAACTTTCTTTCTTCTCTTCTGTCTTTGCCGATATCGGTGACGAGCAGAGCATTGAGCAGAGTCTCAGTACCTTTTCTGCACACATGGTCCATCAGGTAGAAATCTTAAACCGCGCCGATGCTCACTCATTGGTTCTGCTGGACGAGCTGGGCGCAGGTACTGACCCTGTGGAAGGTGCTGCCTTGGCGGTTGCTATTCTAGAAGAACTTCGCCAAAAAGGCGCCAAGATTGCCGCCACCACCCACTACAGTGAATTGAAGCTTTACGCCCTGTCTACGGATGGGGTTTCCAACGCCGCTTGTGAGTTTGATGTAGCGACGCTTCGCCCCACCTATCGCTTGTTGATTGGTGTGCCGGGAAAGAGTAACGCCTTTGCTATTTCCGAGCGGTTGGGTCTTTCTGCTTCGGTTTTAGATCGGGCCCGCGCCCTTTTAAATGAGGATGATATCAAGTTTGAGGACGTGCTGGTGGACCTGGAAGAAAACCGTCGCAGTGCCGAAGCCGACCGTGAAGCGGCGGCACGCTACCGCCGTGAGGTTCAGCTCTATCGCAACACCATGGAAAAAGAATACCAGAAGCTGGATCAAAAACGGGAAAAAATGCTGGAAGACGCGCGCAAAAAAGCCCGTGCTTTAATAGAAGAAGCGCAGGACGAAGTGGACGAAATGCTCCATGAAGTTCAGGAGCTTCGGAAAAAAGAAGACCGTAACGCCTTGGAGGGTGCTCTTCAAAAAACCAAGGGCAATTTGAAAAAGAAACGGGAAAAACTCCGCGAATCTGGGCAGAAGCCTGCCACAGGCGCTCCTGTCCGAGCCAGTGATTTGATACTGGGCACCGAAGTCTATGTTCCCGAACTGGATGACACGGCTTATGTCCAGACTCTACCTGATGCTGACGGTAACATGAAACTGCAGGCAGGAATCATGACCATCACGACCAATATTAAAGATGTTCGCCTGCCTCAAAAGCAGAGTAGTGGTAAAAAAGACCGCTCGGGCGGAATGCGAAAAGGCACCCACTTAAAGTCCTCTTCCTTTTCTACCGAACTGGATTTGCGTGGTATGTTGGTAGAAGAAGCAGAGCTGGAAGTGGACCGCTATTTAGACCAAGCCGTCATGAACGGTTTGGCGACCGTTACGCTGATTCACGGCAAAGGAACCGGCGCCCTGCGTGCATGGGTTCAGCAGATGCTCCGCCGTCATCCCCATGTCCGAACCTATCGGTTAGGCACCTTCGGGGAAGGGGATAGCGGTGTAACCATTGTAGAATTGAAATAGGAAGTGAACCCAATGAACGAACTGAACACCAAAGGACAACTGCTAAAAACTGCGGCACGGGCTTGGGCGGTTGCAGATACCGAGACCAAAAACCGTGTTTTATCCGCCATTGCCGATACGCTGATGGCGCAGGCAGACACCATTTTAAAAGAGAACGAGCAGGACTTGATTGCCGCCCGTGAAAACGGACTCTCGGTTGCCATGCAAGATCGCCTGCTCTTAACGAAAGACCGCATCCAAGGCATTGCCGACGGTGTCCGCAAGGTTATTGACCTGCCCGACCCCGTAGGGGAAATCACCGATGTGGTCACCCGTCCCAACGGACTTCGGATTGAAACCCACACGGTCCCCTTGGGGGTCATTGGTATTATCTATGAAGCACGTCCCAATGTCACGGTAGACAGTGCAGTCCTTTGCTTAAAGGCAGGTAATGCGGTCTTTTTGCGTGGTGGTAAAGAAGCCACCCGTTCCAATGCCGCTTTGGTCGCTTGCATGAAAGAAGCCATCCGTCAGGCAGGCATGCCCGAGGACGCTATTCAGCTCCTTTCCGACCAGTCCCGTGAGACGGCAAAAGAGTTCATGCGTTTAAATACTTATTTGGATGTACTAATCCCCCGTGGCGGTGCGGGGCTTATCCGTGCCGTTGTGGAACAGTCCACCGTTCCTGTTATCGAAACGGGCTCGGGCAACTGCCATGTCTATGTGGATGATTCCGCCGATTTACCGATGGCGCTGTCCATCTTAATCAATGCCAAGTGTAGCCGCCCGTCGGTCTGCAATGCCGCTGAAACCTTGTTGGTTCACCAATCGGTGGCAGAAGCCTTTTTGACCATGGCAGAGCCTGCGTTAAAAGAACAAGGAGTAGAAGTCCGCGGTTGTGCAAAGACCTGCGCACTGATGCCTTCTGCCAAACCTGCCACGGATGAGGATTTTTATACCGAGTATAACGACCTGATTCTGTCGGTCAAGGTGGTAGAGGATGTAGACGAGGCAATCGTCCACATCAATACCCATAGCACTCGTCATTCCGAAGCGATTGTCACCAAAACCCAAGCCCATGCCGATGCCTTTGTGGCAGGGATTGATTCGGCAGCGGTGTATGTCAACGCTTCTACCCGTTTTACCGATGGGTTCGAGTTTGGGTTTGGTGCGGAAATCGGCATCAGTACCCAAAAACTTCACGCTCGCGGTCCTATGGGCTTGCGCGCTCTGACCTCATACCGCTATCAGATTTACGGAGATGGACAAATCCGCTGAAAGAAGGATAGGACATGAACGTACCATTTGAAAAAGAGCGGGCTAGTACCAAACTGATTTTGGCATGTTTTATCATGTATTTACTGGTGTGCATGGTCAAAAGCAACTACACCGCGTCCATTGCCTATATTGTCAACGAAGGCATCTTTACCAAGACCGATTCAGGCTTGATTTCCGCATCCTTTTATCTGGTCTATGGGTTAGGTCAGTTGTTCGGTGGCGGTCTGTCCGACCGATTCTCGCCTTATAAAGTCATCGCCATCGGCATCTTAGGCTCATTGCTTTGTAACCTGGTCTTGTGCTTTACCATGGACTTTGTCTGGGTTTTAATCATCTGGAGCCTGTGCGGTTTGGCACAGTTCGGTATCTGGCCCAGTATCTGTAAAATCATTGCAGGTCTGCTGATTTCCGAACATCGGCAAAAAGCAGGGGTTTACATGGTTTTGTGCATCGGTATCGGTGGTGTGTTAAGCTACTTATTGACCGTTCCGATTATGGAGCAGGGTGGTTGGGTCGGCATCTTCAGCTTTAATGTTTTGGTGCTCATTGCTGTGCTGGTTTTATGGCTCATGACCGAGAAGAAAACCCAACCCGTGTTATACCATGCGCCTGAACCCTATCAAGAGAAAGAAAAAGTAAAAAACGAGCACGCGTTTTTGCCCTTGCTCTTCCGTAGCGGTTTAATTTTCCTTGCGGTTGTCAGCCTGCTCAGTGATATGCTGAACATCGGATTAAAGTCCTGGGTCTCGACCATGATGGTTGAAAGCTACGGCATCACGCCTACTTGGGCGAATATGCAGACTATGGT
>JAGAUM010000206.1 GCA_017620795.1 Clostridia bacterium | reverse complement strand
TGATGCCTTGAATCGTCTCGTCCAGATTAAATTCCTTTTCAGGCAGGATGATGGCTTCACCGCCACCGGCAATACCGGCGTGCAGAGCAATGTGACCTGCGTGGCGGCCCATAACCTCAACCACGCTGCAACGTCCGTGGGAGTAGCAGGTGTCCTTTAACATATCAATGGCATCGCACGCAGTACGCAGTGCAGTGTCAAAGCCGAGGGTATAATCGGTGCAAGCGATATCATTGTCAATGGTACCGGGGATACCAATGGTGGGGAGACCTGCATTGCAAAGGTCCTTTGCACCGCGGAAGGAACCGTCGCCACCAACAACAACCAAGCCGTCTAAACCAAACTCACGGGCAATCTCAACGCCCTTTTGTACGCCTTCTTCGGTTGCGAATTCCAAACAACGAGCGGACTTTAAGAACGTGCCACCCTTGGCGATAATATCCGAAACATCGCGATACTCCAGTTTGCGGATTTTGCGATTCAATAAGCCGTAGTACCCTTCTTCAATTCCATAAACAGTCATGCCATAGTGGATTGCGGCACGAACCACTGCGCGGACAGCCGCGTTCATACCTGGCGCATCGCCGCCGCTGGTCAGTACACCAATGTTCTTCATCATTTCGGAAACTCCTTGCTTTTGTTATTATTATGTTAAAATTCTATCAATTTATTATAGTCCTTCTTTTGTGAAGATGTCAAGTTTTTTTACCATAAAATCGAAATTAAGCATCTTTTGTCAAAATTTTGATATTCTCTTGACTTTATTTTGCGGATATGGTATGCTGATTTTGTAATTGTAAGCGCTTTCGTAACACGGAAGGAAGTGAAAAAGTGAACATTTATCAGATTGCAGAGGAGGCAGGGGTATCCATCGCCACCGTCTCCCGCGTATTAAACGGAGGAAGCGTCAAGGAAAAGACCCGTCAACGGGTGCTGGAGGTTATGAAAAAGAACGAATATACTCCCAGTTCCTACGCACGCGGACTCAGCCGTGCTGACATTGCCGTGGTGGGCATTGTGGTGCCGGACATTGCAGACTTGTTCCATGCAAGAATGGTTTCCTTTTTGGACCGTGAACTGCAAAAGAACGGGTATGAGTATGTGCTTTTTAACAGCCGTTATGACTTGGAAAAGGCACAGCAAGGCTTTTACTGGATGATGGGCAAAAAGGTTCGAGGTTTGATTTTCTGCGGTTCTATGTTTGATCAGGTAGAAACGGTTTTAAGCCAGTATCGGCGCATTAATGTGCCGATGGTCAAACTCTTGGGCCGTTCAGAGGATCCGCGCTTTTCACAGGTACTTTCCGACGAGGTAGAGGTCATGAAAAGCGTTGCCAGCCGTCTGAAGAAACGGGGCTATAAAAACTGCCTCTATCTTTACAGCTTGGAGAACTATTCCAACGGACGCAAAAAAGAGGGCTTCTTGCAAGGGTCGGAGGAAAACGGCCTGTCTGTTAACGTCAGCCGTTGTGACCTATCCTTTGATGCCGCTAAAGAAGCGGTTTTAGATGCTTACAAAAAAGGTGTTTCTTTTGAGGCAGTGGTCACGGCAGACGATGTGCTGGCGGTAGGCGCTATGAAAGCGGCGCACGAACTAAAGTTGCGTGTGCCTGAGGACTTTGCAGTGGTCGGGTATAACAACATGCTCTTAACCGAGAGCAGTACTCCTCGCATCACCTCGGTAGACTGCAACCCCGAAGAACTTTGTAAGACAGCAGTACAACTTTTGTTAGACTCGATTGAGAATGGACGCGCTCCACAGACCAAATGGGTTGGGTGCCGTCTGGTAGAAAAAGAAACCATATAAGGAGAATAAACGATGAAAGCATTTATGGACGAACAATTCTTATTACAAACCCCCACGGCACAGAGCTTGTATCATGACTATGCCAAGACCATGCCGATTGTGGACTACCACTGCCATATCGACCCAAAAGATATTGCCGATGACCGCAAGTACGAAAACATCACTCAGGTCTGGCTTTACGGAGACCATTACAAGTGGCGTGCTATGCGCTTTTGTGGTGTTGATGAGTATTACATCACAGGCGGTGCTTCTGACTACGAGCGTTTTGAAAAATGGGCAGAGACCATGCCCCGCTTAATCGGGAGCCCCTTATACCACTGGACTCACTTGGAATTACAGCGCTACTTTGATGTGCATGAGCCGTTGTGCCCTGCCACCTGCCAAAAGATTTGGGAGACCTGTAATGCAGTGCTCCAAAACCTGACCGTGCGTGAAATCATCCGCAAGTCCAACGTCCGCGTCATCTGCACTACCGATGACCCCGTAAGTGACCTGTCTGAGCATAAGCGTATTGCCGAGGCGGTTACCGACTTTAAAGTATTCCCTGCCTTCCGTCCCGACAAAGCCATTAACCTGCATAAGGCTCCCTTTGTGGACTATATCAAGAGCCTGTCCGAGTGCGTTGGCTACCCCTTGTCCACCTTTAAGGACTTAAAGCGTGCATTAAAAGAGCGCATCGACTACTTCCATTCCATGGGTTGCCGTGCCTGTGACCACGGTGTGGATGTGGTTCCCTTTGCACTGATTTCTGAAAAGGAAATTGAAAAAGCTTACAAGCTGGCACTGGCAAAGAAGCCCTTGACCCAGACCCAGATTGACGGCTTCCAGACCGCGTTACTGCTCTTCTTGGCAAAAGAATACCATGCCCGTAACTGGGTCATGGAAATCCACTACGGTGTTATCCGTGATGCCAATGCCAAGACCTATGCAAAGATGGGCCCCGATACTGGCTTTGACACCATCGGCACCGCTTCCTGTGAAGCCCAACTGGCTAAATTACTGGATACCTTGGAGCAGGAGGATAAACTGCCTAAGACCATTCTCTTCTCCATCAACCCTGCAGACAACGAAGCCTTAAATACCCTGTCGGGTTGCTTCTCCAAAGCAGGAATCGCCAACCGCGTTCAGCAAGGTAGCGGCTGGTGGTTTAACGACAATCTGTCTGGCATGCAGGCGCAGCTTCAGGCCTTTGCCAACCTGTCTGTTTTAGGCAACTTTGCAGGCATGCTGACCGATAGCCGTAGCTTTTTGTCCTATACCCGTCACGAATACTTCCGTCGCATCCTTTGTAACTACTTCGGCAACCTGGTCGAAAACGGTGAATACCCTGCAGACATGGAGACCTTGGGCGGAATGGTTCAAGATATCTGCTACAATAACGCAATGCGCTTCTTTGCATTTGAGGAGGAATAATCATGAGTGAAAAGATTTCAGTATTACAGTTCGGTGAAGGAAACTTCCTTCGTGCTTTCGTAGAATGGATGATGGACGCCGCTCATAAAGAAGGCATCCTGGCAGGCAAGGTAGCCATTGCCAAAGCCGTTCCTTTCGGCGACTTAACCCCGTTCCGTGAACAGAATAACGAGTACACCCTGATTCTTCGCGGCATCTTAAACGGTGAGCTAAAGAACAATGTTCAGAAAATGACCATTGTTGCGGACACTGTCGGCTCTTGTGAAGAGTATGACCGCTTCATGGAATATGCGGATTTGGATTCTTTAGAGTACATTGTTTCCAACACTACCGAAGCAGGTATCGTCTATGACCCTGCCGACAAGTACGAGAATTGCCCTCCCGTAACCTATCCCGGCAAACTGACCAAGTTCTTGTACCGCCGTTTCAAGACCTTCGAGGGCGCTAAAGAAGCAGGGCTTTATCTGCTCCCCTGCGAACTGATTGCCGAGAACGGCAAGAACCTGCGCGACTGCTGCATCAAGACCGCCAATAACTGGGGCTTGGAACAGGATTTCATCGACTGGTTGGACGATGCATGCTATTTCTGTGATACGCTGGTAGACCGCATTGTAACCGGTTATCCCCGTGACGAAATCGCAGAGCTGGAAGCCAAGCTGGGTTATTCGGATAAGCTCTTGGACGTTGGCGAGCCCTTTGCCCTGTGGGTTATCGAGGATAAGGGCGGTTTAAGCAAACGCCAGCCCTTGGACAAAATCGGTCTGCCTGTCAAGTTTACTGACGATGTCAAACCCTATCGCGACCGCAAGGTTCGCATCTTAAACGGTTGCCATACCTCCATGGTTCTGGCGGCTTATTTGGCAGGGGAGACCATCGTTCGCGATTGCATGAACGACCCCACCATCCGCAAGTTTGCAGAAACCTGCGTCTATGATGAAATCATCCCCACTCTGACCTTGGACCCCGAAGACTGCAAGAACTTCGCCTCCAGCGTGTTCGAGCGTTTCGCCAACCCCTTTATTGACCATCAGTTGTTGTCCATCGCATTAAACTCGGTCTCCAAGTGGAAGGCTCGTTGCAAAGACTCCTTTAAAGACTATATCGCTAAAAACGGTAAACTGCCCAAGGCACTGACCTTCTCTTTTGCCGCACTCATTCGTTTCTATGCAGGCAAAAAGACCGCAGACGGCTTTATGGGTATGGTCAACGGCAGTGAATATAAGATTGCCGATGATGCCGCTGTTGTAGACTTCTTTGCAGAAGCCGCATCCAAACTGGACGAAACCGATGCCGCATCGGTTCGCGCATATGTCACTGCCGCCGCTTCCCAGACCGCTTTTTGGGGCGAGGATCTGACCGCTATTGAAGGCTTTGTTGATGCCGTTACCGATGGCATGCTTGCCATCGCACAAAAGGGTGCTCGCGAAGCTATGGCAGACATCGTAAAGTGAGGAAGAACCATGAAACTGTTTACCATTTCTCCGAAAGATAATGTAGGGGTTCTGTTAGAGCCCTACCAGACCCTTTCTATGGGTCAGAAGCTGGCACTTGCCCCCATTAAAAAGGGTGAGAAGGTTATTAAATACGGCTACCCCATCGGTGTTGCCACTGCGGATATTCAGGAAGGGGAGTGGGTTCATTCCCATAACATGAAGACAGGTCTTTCGGGCATCGAAGAGTATACTTATGAGCCGAATATCACCCCTCTTGCCCAGCAGGCGCCCCGTACCTTTAAGGGCTATCTGCGCCCCGACGGCAAGGTTGGCATCCGTAACGAGGTCTGGATTATCCCGACCGTCGGTTGCGTGACCAACATCGCCAAATTATTGGCAGAAAAAGCAAGCAAGGACCTGCCAGGAAATTGCGAAGGGGTCTATTCTTTCCCACATCCTTACGGTTGTTCCCAGTTGGGAGATGACCAGTATAACACTCAAAAAATCCTCTCGGGCCTGATTTGCCATCCCAACGCCGCAGGCGTTCTGGTTCTGGGCTTGGGTTGTGAAAACAACCGCATCGAAAACCTCTTAAAGGCTTGTCCCGAAATCCAGCGTGAAAATGTCCGTTTCCTGGAATGTCAGGGTTGCGAGGATGAGTACGAGGAAGGCTTAAAACTGTTAGACGAGTTAAAAGCCATTGCCGCCAAACAGGAACGGACCGAACAGCCCGTTTCCAAACTGGTTGTCGGTTTGAAATGCGGTGGCTCGGACGGCTTTTCGGGCATTACCGCCAATCCGCTTTTGGGTGTGTTCTGTGACCGCTTGGTCGCACAGGGCGGTACCACGATTCTGACCGAAGTCCCTGAAATGTTCGGTGCCGAAACCTTGCTGATGAACCGTTGTGTCAACGAAGCTATCTTTGATAAGACGGTCAGCATGATCAACGGCTTTAAACGCTATTTCCAGTCCAATAACCAGCCTGTGTACGAAAACCCCTCTCCCGGTAATAAGGACGGTGGCATCACCACCCTGGAGGAGAAGTCCTTGGGCTGTGTACAAAAGGGCGGTACCGCCCCTGTTTCGGACGTCATGGAGTATGGCGACCATGTAAGCGCCAATGGCTTACTGCTGATGAGCGGCCCCGGTAACGATCTGGTCGCTGCCAGCGGACTTGCCGCCGCAGGCGCACAGGTGGTTTTGTTTACCACTGGCCGTGGCACGCCTTTTGGCTGTCCTGTTCCTACTGTTAAGGTTTCGACCAATACCAAGCTCGCTGAAAAGAAAAAGAACTGGATTGACTTTAACGCAGGAGTCTTGGTGGATGGCGTTCCCATGGACCAACTGTGTGACGAGTTTTATGACATGGTTATCGCCTTGGCAAACGGCGAAATCAAAGCCAAGAACGAACAGTTCGAAGCAAGAGACCTGGCGATTTTCAAAACGGGTGTAACCCTGTAAAAGTAAAAGACCGTCGAATTATCGGCGGTCTTTTTTAAAACTTTTTCAAAAAAGGTCTTTACAAACTCCAAAAACTGTGCTATAGTATTAGATGTTCGACGCGGAGTAGAGCAGCCTGGTAGCTTGTCGGGCTCATAACCCGAAGGTCGGAGGTTCAAATCCTCCCTCCGCAACCATAAAAACACCGATGCCCTTTGGGCGTCGGTGTTTTTCATTGTTTGGGGATTGAACCTCCGACCAAGGGTTCCCGAAGGAACCGAGCCCGAGCGCGTCCGGTGGACGAAACAGCGAGGGCGCAGGGTTGTGCTGCAACACAATGAAATCAGCCGCCCGACGGCGCAATTGAATTGATGTTGCGAACGGACGCAGGTTCAAATCCTCCCTCCGCAACCAAAGAGAATGGCTTAACTATTTAGTTAGAGCCATTCTCTATTTTTTTATCTGTTCTACTATATCATAAAATAAAAAAGAGTATTTTTTCGTGGAACTATTGACATTCGTTTCTACACGATGTATAATAAAAACAACTTGTAGAAACGAAGGGAGAAGTTTTAATGAAAATATCGGAAACTGAAATGGAGATTATGAGAATTATCTGGGATAAAAATGGCAAAGTAACGACAAGTGAACTTGCCGAGAAAATGCCTGATAAAAAGCTTACTACTATTTCCACACTTGCAGGCAGACTTATTGACAAAGG
>JAGAUM010000205.1 GCA_017620795.1 Clostridia bacterium | reverse complement strand
TTGGTCATAAAGGACTCAAACCCCAAGCAGGGGTAGACGTTCTGGCGGTTATAGAACCAGGGATGGCCCGGGTGGATGCCGTCGATTTCAGACCCTGACTGGGAAAAGAGCATGGGTAGTCCGTAGGTCTTGCGCTTGATATAGCTGGTATAGACCGTAGGCATGGCGGTGCTTACAAGCGCTGTGTTGATGCCTGTCAAAAACTCACTCTCGGTTGCGGCAGTGCCGCCTGCAAAGCCGGGGACGACAATCTTTCCGTAATAGGACTGGGAGAGAATTTTCCGATAGTTCACCAAAGGATCCCGACCGGGCAGAAACTTCAGATTTTCCGCT
This sequence comes from Clostridia bacterium, assembly GCA_017620795.1. Lineage (GTDB taxonomy): Bacteria > Bacillota > Clostridia > RGIG8785 > RGIG8785 > RGIG8785. Next base: position 8,862 of record JAGAUM010000205.1, on the reverse strand, counting down.
TCGGTGGGGTCGAAGAACGCCTCACTCATAATGGCGATGACGTTGGGGGTGGTGGAAGGGTCTAAGGTCTCTGCCGTTTCATAACGGGCGAGGATTTCTTTTGCCGCCTCGACCGAATAGCCCTCGGGCTGTTGGTAATGGACGGTGGAAATATCGGTTAAGAAGGTGAACAAGAACCCTTTTCCTGCCGAAGCGCTGACCGGATTAAAGGACTCCCCGGGGGCGTCCAAACGGTCATAATAGGTCTTGTCCTGATACAAAGGATGAGCCAAAAACGCCAGCACCACGCAGAGAAGCACGCCGATGATTCTGGTTTTAAGTCCGATTTTTGCAGGGCGGAAGAAGAACGCGCCCACAATCATCAGCAGGGCAAGAAGGATGCCTAAAACCACCCACACATCGGGGGTTAAGGCGTACCGCTCCAGCATGTCTCCTGCTTCACCTGCCAGAACGAAATCGGCAGGGTTGAAGGGTTCTTTGCGATAAAGAACCTTATAGTAGTTGGTATAAAGCGCCGCCACAAAGGGCAGGGCGGTTAAAAGCACACCGACCCACAACCGTCGGGTCAAGAAGAAAAAGACGGCAATGAGAAGCAGTAAGGGAAGCAGGTTTACAAGCACAATCAGCGGATACAAAAACAGCTCAAAGGGGTGAGCGTCACTTGCACCGTTCTGGAAGATTGCCTGCACCAATAAGAATAAGAAAGAAAAGCCTAAAACCAACCAGGGTGCGGTTTTAAGCGTGGGAGCGTATCGAAGTTTTTTATCGGGTGTATTCATCCAAGTCCTCCTCGGAAAAAGTCTTTTCCTATTATACTCCCATTTTTTTGGTTCGTCAATACTTGGTTGACGGTGGGGATAGGATATGGTAAAATGCAGGTGAAAGGATGTGGTAGACATGAGACTCTCTGAAAAAATTAAAGAAGCCCTCAAACGGTTCCCTGTCCGCTTTTTAGAAACCCTCAAGCGGTTTTCGGGCACCGCGGTACTGGTCGTGATGTTGTACCTATTAAGCGCAATCGTCGCTCATGAAGCCCTGAACATCGATCCTGAAGCGTTCTGGGTATTGGGTTTGGGTGCCATTGCCCTGTTGGCGGCAGACCTGTTTTTCGAGACCCATCCCTTAAAATGGTACTGGGCGTGGGGGATTAAGCTCCTGTTGTTGGCGCTGCTGGTGCTGGCATCCTTTTCCCTGCTCCGCTATGAACTGCGCCCGATTTTACTCCTTGGTGCCACCATTGCCCTGTTTGGTTGGGCGGTGTGCAGGGCGTTTCACTCCCGTGGGGAGGAGACCCTGGGTGTTTTAATCATTCGCGGTGCTACAGCGCTGTTGTTTGCGGGAGTGCTTTTTGCAGGTGCAAGCCTGATTCTTGCAGGAACGGATTTGCTATTATTCTCCGTCCATTCCCGTGCTTTCGGGAAGGTTGCCCGATTCAGCTTCGTACTCTTTGCGCCGCTGATGTTCTTGTATGGCATTCCCAAGCGTGGCGAAGAAAAGTCCCTGCTCCGTGGGTATCAGCAACTTTTGAAAGTGGTTATTCTGCCTCTGCTGGGCATTTTCATGGCAGTGCTTTACTGCTACTATATTAAACTGGCGGTGAATCGGCAACTGCCCATTAGTGAGTTGGGTGGGGTGTCCTTGGCATTTTTGTGCATCAATCTGCCCATGGTCTTACTGGCAAAGCCCTTCTGCGAAGGTGCCATTGCCAAGCTCCGTAGCGGGTTGCTTTATGGCACTCTGCCTGTTTTTGCGGCACTGTTCTTTACCGCAGGACGGCAGGTGGCGTTCTTTGGTGTGTCGGTCATCCGATACATCGTACTGGTAGGCGGTCTGGCATTGCTGGTCTGTGTCCTGCTCATGACCCTTTTTAAAGGAAAGTATCGGTTTGGTGTCTTTTTGGTGCTTTTGGTGACGGCGCTGATAGCATCCTACGGACCCCAAAGCTGTTATTCGCTGACCCAATGGAGCCAGCACGGGCGTCTGGTTGAAGCATTAGAGCAAGCGCAGATGCTGGACGGTGGAGCGGTCGTTCCCAACCCCGATGCACCCGTAGCACTGAAACGGGAGATTTTAGAGCTGATTGACTACTGCCGTCAGGAGGATTTAAAACTGCCCGATTGCTTCCCCATCCCTGACAACTACTATGAGTTGGATGAACTGTTGGGCTTTTCCTACAGTGACCTGCAGGACGGCATCGGTCCCGAAATTTGGCATAACTATCCTACAAACGAACCCATTGATTTGGGCGAGGGGAGCTACCTGCTGCCCCGTGGCGGAAGCTATAGATTCGAAGCGCCCTGTGGCGTCTTAAAAGCGGAGACTGCCGACGGACTGGTTCTCCTCTGTGATGACAAAGTCCTTTGCAGTCTGAACCGAGATGAGCTCCGCCAAGGCGTGTGGGACGCAGTTTCGAAAGAGGATGTGGCGGCATCGTACATCTACACGGTGGAGACCGAAGAAGTGGTTGTAAAAATCCCCTTCGATTATATCTCCGAGCCCAATCCTGAGCCTTTCGGGGATTGGAGCTACATTTACATTAAGGTGAAAGAATGAAACGACGGACTATTTTTATCATCGCAGTGATTATCTGCCTGTTGGCGTATCTGCCCCAGTTGGCGCCTGAAGAACCCGTTCCCGACCGTGCCGAAGGAACGCTCATGGTGGAGTTTTTGGATGTGGAGCAGGGGGATTCTGCCCTGATTCATCTGCCCAACGGGGAGACCATGCTGATTGACGCAGGGGAGCGGGACCAAGGAGAGCATGTGGTCGCCACCTTGCAGGAGCAGGGGATTACCCGATTGGACTATGTCATCGGCACTCATCCCCACACCGACCATATTGGCGGCTTGCAGGAGGTCATTGAATCCTTTGACATTGGCGAGATTTATATGCCCAAGAAGCTTCATACCACCAAGACCTTTGAAAATCTGTTGCTTGCCATCCGTGACAAGGGCTTGTCCGTAACCTCCGCTAAAGCAGGAGTCACCGTTCTTGAGGACGAGGGGGTGTTCGCCACCTTTGTGGCACCCCAAGACACCGACTATGAGGAGCTAAACGACTATTCTGCCGTTTTGCGTCTGACTTTTGGGGAAACCAGCTTCTTGTTCACGGGCGACGCAGAAGCCGTGTCCGAGCACGAGATGCTAAACAGTGGTCAAAGCCTTTCTGCCGATGTATTGAAAGTAGGACATCACGGCTCGACCACTTCCAACACGGTGGCGTTTTTAAAGGCGGTTTCACCGACCCACGCGGTGATCAGTTGCGGAGCGGGCAACGATTATGGCCATCCTCACAAGCAAATCTTAAAGCGCCTGTCTGCCCTAAAAGCAACGGTCTGGCGTACCGACGAGCAGGGGAAAATCACCGTTACTTCCGACGGAACCACTCTTACGGTGACCCCTGAAAAATAATTTTCAAAAAGGTCTTGACTTTAGTGCGCTAAAGTGGTAATATGATGATACACTAATACAAAGGAGATTGAAACACATGAAAAGAATTTTAGCATTGGCAATGGTACTGTTGCTGGCAGTCAGCATGCTGACCGCTTGTGGCGAGAAAGCAGACGACAAGCTGGTTATCGGCTACACGATTTATGAGCCCATGAACTACATGGAAGACGGCAAGCTGACCGGTTTTGATACCGAGTTTGCAGAAGCTGTTTGCACGAAGCTGGGCGTTACCCCTGAATTTGTTGAAATCAACTGGGACACCAAGTTTGTCACTTTGGATTCTAACCAAATCGACTGCATCTGGAACGGCATGACCATTTCGGACGAAGTTAAGAAGAACTGTGACGTTTCCAAGGCATACGTCAAGAACGCACAGGTTGTTGTTATGAAGGAAGACGTCATTGCAAACTATGCAGATGTTGAAAGCTTAAAGGGCTTGAAGTTTGCTGCAGAGGCTGGTTCTGCCGGCGAAGCTGCCATCAAGGACAATGGCTTGGATGCAAACTACTCTCCCGTTGCTGCACAGACCGATGCACTGCTGGCAGTAATCGGTGGTCAGGCTGACGCTTGCGTTATCGACATCACCATGGCAAAGACCATGACCGCTGACGGCACCAGCTATGATGCTCTGACCTATTCTTTGGAGCTGACCTCTGAAGAGTACGGCATTGGTTTCAGAAAGGACGATGAGCTGACCGCTAAGGTTAATGCCATCATCGACGAACTGGTAGCTGATGGCACTCTGCCTGCTTTGGCTGAAAAGTACGAACTGAACCTGGCTCTGTAATTTAAACAACAAAAACCAATAACAAAAAGGCAGATGAATATCTGCCTTTTTTAACGGGTGCATAACATGTCTATTTTTATTACGGTTACATTAAGTCTGTTAGAAGGACTTTGGACAACATTCAAAATCTTTGCCTTGACCTTGCTTATGGCGCTTCCTTTGGGCTTGATTATTTCCTTCGGGTCTATGAGCAAAATCAAGGTCATCAAGTGGCCCATCAAGTTCTTAATCTGGGTCATCCGCGGCACACCCCTGATGCTTCAGCTGATTGTTTTCGGCTTCGGCCCTGGACTTCTCGGCATTGACGGCATGGACACCTTCGTGGCGGTCATGATTGCCTTCGTCTTAAACTATGCCTGTTACTTCTCGGAAATTTTCCGTGGCGGTATCGAGGGGATTCCCAAAGGTCAGTATGAGGCAGGCAAGGTGTTGGGGTTAACCAAGTCCCAAGTCTTTTTCAAGATTGTTTTGATGCAGGTGGTAAAGCGGATTATTCCGCCTATGAGCAATGAGTTCTTGACCTTGGTCAAGGACACTTCCCTTGCCAACACCATCATGATTTACGAGATTACCTGGAACGCAAAACGCTTCATGAACAGTGAACACATCCTATGGCCCCTGTTCTATTCGGGCGTGTTCTATCTTGCATTCTGTGGTATTTTGACGCTGATTTTCGGCTATATCGAGAAAAAGCTGGACTATTACAGAGGATAGGAGGCGGCACATGAAGATTTTAGAAGTCAAAGGTCTTGCAAAAAGCTTCGGCAAGACCAAGGTTTTAAAAGGTATCGACTTTTCTATGGAAAAGGGCGAGGTAGTTGCCGTCATCGGCTCTTCTGGCAGCGGCAAAACCACCATGCTCCGTTGCATCAACTTCCTAGAAACCGCCGATCAGGGTCAAATCTATGTTGATGGCAACTGCATCTTTGACGGGGCATCGGGAAAGAAACTGACCCCTGCCCAAGAACGGGAGAACCAGTTAAACTTCGGATTGGTGTTCCAGAACTTCAACCTGTTTCCCCAGTATACTGCGTTGGAGAACGTGGCACTGGCGCCCAAGCTTCTGGCACAAGAGCGCCCTGATTATAAGCAGAATAAGAAACAAATCCTTGCCGAGATTGAAGAAAACGCAAAATCTCTGTTAGACCGTGTGGGTCTTTCGGATAAGCGAAATAACTACCCCTGCGAGTTATCGGGCGGTCAGCAACAGCGTGTTTCCATCGCCCGCGCCTTGGCATTAAACCCCAAGGTTTTATTCTTTGACGAGCCTACCTCGGCATTGGACCCCGAGCTGACGGGTGAAATTCTTCACGTTATCCGTGACTTGGCGACCAAGGACGTAACCATGGTCATCGTCACCCATGAGATTGACTTTGCCCGCAACGTTGCCGACCGCATCATCTTCATGGCAGACGGCGTCGTCGTGGAAGAAGGCACGCCAGAGCAGGTAATCGACCATCCGCAGAACGAACGCACGCAGGCGTTCTTAAAACGTTTGGAATAGGAGGGAAGGCTTATGACCAAGAAGAATACTGCCTACGCACAGGACGAGCTTTTTGAGGCGATTTTAGCGCTGAAAAACACCGACGAGTGTCAACAGTTCTTTGAAGACCTCTGTACCATTACCGAAATATCGGCTATGGCACAGCGTTGGGAAGTGGCAAAGCTCCTTCGTTCCAAAAAGACCTTCCAGGAAGTGGTTCAGGCAACCGGCGCTTCCACCACCACCATCTCCCGAGTAAACCGTTGCTTACAATATGGTTCGGACGGATATAATCTGGTGCTGGATCGTTTAGAAGAAACAAAAAAGGGTTGAGCAAGTGCTCGACCCTTTCTTTTATTTTGGTAAAGATGCTCTCTTTACATACCGACTGTTCTTACGACAAATGCTCTGAAAAACTATTGATTTCAATGGATTTAATTGTAAAGGTTTTTGCCTTTACAATTATTTTTTTGTCGATTTTTGCGGGTGTTTTGTGGATGGTTTCGAAAAGTTATCCACAAAAAATGTGGAGTTATCCACAGTCTAAAACCTTTCCATTTTTACCTGTGAAAAAACTTGTTGAAATTACAACTGTTTTTCAATCCAAACATTTTTACAAATCGCTGAATCCCTACAGCACCAAGGCTTTCGCGGATTTCAATGCAAAATACGAAAACAGTTGTTTGTGGGAATAATTTCCAAAGCGAATTTGGTAAAAAATGGCTTTCCAAAACTTTCGAAAATCGAGTTGTCCACAATTTTGGCGGTTTTAAGCCATTTTTTCGGGGAAGTTGTCCACAGGCTCCGAAATGTCGAATTGTGCCGAGGCATTTAAGGTCAAAGGAGCCGTGATTCCTTTTTCAAAGAGGTAGTAGGCAGAACAGCCCACCATTGCGGCATTGTCGGTGCAAAGAATGGGGGGCGGACAGAAAAACCGTCTGCCTGTTTTTTCGCAAAGGGCTTCCATATTTTTTCTCAAACAAGAGTTCGAAGCAACACCGCCTGCCAAAACAAGGGTATCGACTCCTGCTTGCTCGCAAGCCTTTTTGCAGTTTTCTACCAAGATATCAACCACCGCCTGCTGAAAAGAAGCGCAGACATCCGCCACGGGGGCAGACTCGCCTTTTTGGTCTAACTGGTGCAGGTAGTTAATAACCGCTGTTTTTACACCGCTGAAGCTGAAGTCCAGACTGTTTTCCAAGTGGACTCTGGGAAGGGGATGGCATAGGGGTCTCCGTTTTTCGCTTCACGGTCGATTAAAGGACCGCCAGGGTACCCCAGTCCCAATACCCGTGCCACTTTATCAAAGGCTTCGCCTGCAGCATCGTCACGGGTCTGACCCAAGACTTCATAGGTGGTGTAGTCCTTGACATGGACGATATGGCTATGCCCGCCCGATGCCACCATGGCGACGAAGGGCGGTTTTAATTCCGGATGTGCAATATAGTTCGAAGCAATGTGGGCATGGATGTGATGCACGGGCACCAAGGGCTTTTTTGCGGCATAGCTTAAGCCTTTGGCGTAGGAGACGCCCACCAACAGCGCACCAATCAACCCAGGGGCAGAGGTAACGGCAATGGCGTCTACCTCCGATAAGGTTAGATGAGCATCGGACAAGGCTTGGTCCACCACTGCCGAGATGGCTTCGATATGTTTACGGGATGCGATTTCAGGCACCACACCACCGTATTGCTGGTGAATGGCAATCTGGGACGAGATGACATTGGAACGGACGTCCCGACCGTCCACCACGATGGCGGCGGCAGTCTCGTCACAGGAAGATTCGATGGCTAAAATGGTTGTAGACATGTTATAGCTCCTTCAGCATAATGAGGGCGTCCTCGTCCCCGTAATAGTTTTTCCGTTCCCCTTGAACCGAAAAGCCCTGACTTTTATATAAAGCCTGGGCAGGGAGGTTACTGCGTCGCACCTCTAAAGAATAGAAGGTTGCCCCTTCTTTTTGGGTGGCGTTTAACAGATGGGTCAAAAGCGCTTTGCCGATACCTCGACGGCGGTAATCACTATGGACGGCAATATTGGTGATTTGCACTTCGTCCACAATCAGCCATGCCCCTGCATACCCTACAATCTGTCCGTCTGCTTCTGCCAGAAAATAACGGGTCGCGTCGGATGCCAGTTCGCCTAAAAACTGCTGACGGCTCCAGGGCTTGGAAAAAGCGTTCTCTTCCACTTTTAGCAGGTCCTCTAACCGCTCGTGGGTTAAGGGGATCATCTTTAGCTCCATGATTCTTTCTCCAAAAAGTCAATGATTTCTTCCAGACAACGGCGGTAAGTCTTTTCGTCTCCGCCGTAGGGGTCAGAAATGTTCATGACCCGTACCTTGTCAGTAAGCTGGGGGAAAATCTGCCCCAAAAACTCTGCGTGGGAACGGCTCATGGTATAAATGCGGTCTGCCGTCTCTACTGCCGAAACAGTCAGGGCTTTGGCGCGGTGCTGTGTCAGGTCCAAGCCCCGCTCTTTGGCAACGGCAATGGCATGGTCGGAGGCAGGCGCGCCTACCGATGCCGCCAGTCCGCAGGAATCGGCAGAAACACCTAAAACCGATTTGGCATAGGCTTCCGCCATGGGACTGCGACAGGTGTTGCCTGTACAAATAAATAGAATATTCATAAGGTTTCCTCTAAATCAATGACTTGAAAGCCTGCGGCTTTGTATAATCGGTTGCAAAGTGCCAAGCCAATCCCTTGGGTTCCGCAATCCACGGCATAAATCCGCTTAACGTCTGCATCGTCACAGGTACGCAGGGCGGCAAACAGCCGTTGTGCGGCAGACTCGGCAGTATCGCCTAAGGACAGGACCAGATCTGCATCCCCGTCCGAAAAATACCCTTCCGGGGCAATGATTGCCGTCTTTTCGCCCGCTTCTTTTAAAGCGTCTTTGATATAGGCTACCACCTTTTCCCGGTCTCCGTCCACAACGGTGATAGCACCTTCGGGGGCGTAATGCCGATACTTCATCCCAGGCGCTAAAGGGGTTTCGGTTGCAACGCCCATCAGTGCTGGGTCAATAATCAGTTCAGGTGCAATCATCCGCAGTTGTTCTAAGGTAATGCCACCAGGGCGGAGGAGAGCAGGGGGAGTGCTTGCCAGATTCACAATGGTGGATTCCAAGCCGATGTCGCA
>JAGAUM010000204.1 GCA_017620795.1 Clostridia bacterium | reverse complement strand
ATTTTTAGTTTTTGCAAGAAAAACTTGTAAGCCAACCTTGGTCTGTGACGAAGGGAATGGCTTTGGTTTCTTTGGACAAGAACATTTCTAAATATTATACAGTGAAGGGCGGGGGTAATGAATTATGGATTGGAAAGAAATTATGAATATCAATAATCCGCGACAAGCGATGCTTGAGATTGATAAGATGGTATCAGAAGAGAACCTTTTGTTGGAAGAAATGATTGAAATCGTGGAACAGTACGCGGAACTTCATGGGGTGACAATAGAAGAAATGTCTTTTTACCCAGACGGTCGGAGAGTAATCGGCCTCCAAGGGTGGAACTGAAAGTTTGAGTATTCGCGTAAATATTGGAGACAACAAATCATGGAATGGAAAGAGATTATGGAACTAAAAGACCCATACGAAGCGATGAAGAAAATCGCCCTAAAAACATGGGTGGAGAAACTTCCGTTAGAGGAAATGATGAAGGCAACGGAGAAGTACGCAAAGATTCATGGAATAACGGAAGAGGAAATGGCATATTACCCGAACGGGGAACAAGTGGTGAAGGATTTGAAACTGCCCGAACGGGATTAATGATGAAGGACGAACCGCGAAGTGGATCGGGAGGTATATTAACTCCGTCACATTCAAGCGGAACGCCCTTCGCCGACAGTGTACCACAAACTTCCGCCAAAAGTCAATACCAATGTAAAAGGATTTGCAAAGAAAGAAGGTATAAGCTATGAAACATCAAAACTCGGACTTACAGAGCACGAAGCGCAGACACTCATCGAACGATACAGAAGAGAGAATCCTGACTCGGGAAGAGGGAGCAGCTCTCCTTCGGGAAGCGGAAGAAGCCGGAGAGAGGTTTCTGGAGTATATGAGAATGAGAGAGGCACAGAAAAAAGCGGAGGAGAAAATTTGCGAACAGAAATGATAAATATGGTAAAGGTACTGCATCAAAAGGGGATGGACAAAGCAACGATAACAACAGTAATCGGGATGTTACAGAAGAAAGAACGGTTCCTAAAGATGAAGGAGTTGCTGGTACAAAACTCTCAGATGACACCTTTGGAAATAGTGGAAAAAGCAACAGAGATGATGCAAACGTTTCCTCTAACGCTGGAAGAAAAACAGCAACGAAAGGAACAACTTCAAATGGCAAAGGGGAAAAGATAAAGGATAATATTCGTCATTCCTATGCTGCTTCTGAAAGTACAGAACGGCACAGGGAAAAAGACCTTGCAAACTATATATGGTGCCCGCCTCGACGACGGCGCTTAGGTCGGCACAAAGCCATTCTAGCATTCCGAAAAGTAGAAGCGAGACACCATACAATGCATAAGGTGCCGACTGTAGCCGCAGAAAACGGTCAGGATACTCCTGAGCTTAATCCACACAACCATAGGTCAGCACCTTACAATGATAGAATAACAAAAAACAACAAAAATGTCAAGTAACGATGTGTGCTTGACAACCTCTTTTTTCAGCGGTAAAATAATATGGTAAATAATGTTTTCGGAGGAAACGATGAAGCAAAACAGTGCGAATAATTTCTTTTATCGGATGCTCTGCGGTGCGTTTCTGGGAATCAGTGTTATCGCCCCTGGCATCAGCGGAAGTATCATGGCGGTCATGATGGGGATTTACGATGATTTGATTCAGATTATCTCCAATCCGTTCAAAGAATTCAAAAAGAATGTTACATACCTGCTTCCTATGGGAATCGGTGCTTTGATCAGCATGGTCTTGCTGTTAAAGGCTTTGGATTTCCTGTTTGCTCACTATCCTGTACCTGCTTATTTATTATTTATGAGTTTGATTGCAGGTGGAATCCCAACGGTGGTGGATGAGATTCGGCAGGACGCGGTGAAAGCAAAGCACTTTGTCGGTACCTTTTTGGCATTTGCTTTTGCGTTAAGCATCGGACTTCTGGCAAAGTCGGACTTTGCTATCGGAATTGATACTACCGACGCGACTACCACAGCAATGCGGATTTATCTGCCGATATGCGGCGGCATCGCAGGGATGATGAGCATGGTCCCCGGGATGAGTATCTCGATGCTTCTTATGATGTTCAGCGTGTACGAGCCGTTGCTGGCTTTGGCTACAGGAATCTTGACCCCGTCCGGATGGTTTACGGCTCCTTGGTATCAGTCGGCGCTGATTGTTGCCACTGTTGCGGTTGCCTTTTTGGTGGGGATGGTCCTTTTCTCCAACATCACCAAGGTGATCTTTAAAAAGCATCATACTTTAGGCTTTATGATGGTTTTGGGATTTATGGCAGGGTCGGTGATTAGCATTTTTCCTGGGCTACCACAAGGCTTTACCAATTGGGTGCTGAGCCTGGTTGCCATTGCCGTTGGTTTGGGTATTTCTTATCTCTTCAAGATTTTGGGGAAGAAGTTCAATATGTAAGAAAAAGCTCTCGCAAAGTTGCGAGAGCTTTCTTTATGCCCGTTTTAAGAAGCGTTGCATCAGTGTAACACCGTCGGGAATCATTCGGTTTTGTGCTTTTGCCTCTTCTTCACAGTAGCAGGAAGGACCGTTGACGGCATCGTTACTGCGGTAGATGAGGTAGGGGACGGGTTCGCGAGAATGGGTTTTGGTCACAATCGGTGTGGGGTGATCGGGCATTAGAAGGATGGAGAAGGGTTCGCCAGCTGCTTTTAGCGCCTCTAAAACGGGACCGACGACCTTTTCGTCAATCAGTTCAATGGCACGGACTTTGTTGTCCGCTTCACCGCGGTGACCACACTCGTCAGGCGCTTCCATATGGACATAGACGAAATCTTGACCGCGTTTGAACTCGTCGATAACCGCTTGGGCTTTTCCCTCAAAGTTGGTATCAATATTACCCGTAGCGCCAGGAACTTCAATAACCGACATGTCTGCCAGCTTGCCGATGCCCTTTAAAAGGTCAACGGCGGAAATCATACTGCCTTTCAGTTGATATTCATCATAAAAAGCAGGGAGTGCGGGTTTTTTCCCTTCGCCCCAAATCCAAAGAGAAGTAGCGGGATGTAAACCACGCTTCACACGGTCTTGATTGATGGGGTGCGAGGGCAGAAACTCGTTGCTCTTTTTCATGATACGCAGTAGCGCTTCGTTATCGGGGAGATAGTCGGTGACCTTTCTGCCCGAAATATCATGAGGTGGCGTGAGCTTTGCGCCTACGGGACCGTTATCCCACAACAAGAGATGGCGGTAGCTGATACCCGAATACAACGTAAACAGCTCGTCATCAATCAACGGCTTTAAGTCGGCAATCAACTGTGCCGCCTCTGCAGTGGTAATCTCGTCGGAACCGTAGTCAACCATGGTTTTGTCTTCGTAGTTTTCTTCGTTCGACAGCGTGACCAGGTTAGCACGGAAGGTTACATCGGTATCGGTAAGGGTTACACCGATGCTTGCCGCTTCCAAGGGAGAACGGCCAGTATAGTACTTTAGGGGGTCATACCCCAATGCAGACAGATTGGCAACATCGCTTCCAGGGGAAAGAGTATCGGGAACGGTCTTGACCAGACCCATCTCGGAGGACTTTGCCAAAAGGTCCATATTCGGCTTGTTTGCCTTTTGCAATGGCGTGCGATTATCCCATTCTTCACGGGGCAAATCTGCCATACCATCGCCTAAAATGACTAAATATTTCATAGAATTCACCTCACCAGTATTATACTTGCATTTTCCTGAAAAGTCAATCATTGAAAAGAAAACCAAAAATCTAATAAAAGCCTTGAAAACACTTGCTTTTCATGGTATAATACATTGATATTGGAGTATTGTTTTTATTTTTAATGGTACATCGTTACCAAAGGAGTGAAATCACATGGCAAAAGTAGCAGTATTAGGGTTTGGCGTAGTTGGCAGTGGTGTGGTTGAGGTACTGGAAACCAACGCACAGTCGATTGCACAGAAAGTCGGTGAGCCCGTCTCTCTGAAATACATCTTGGATTTACGCGACTTCCCCGAAAGTCCTTATCGGGATAAAATTGTACATGATTTCGACATCATCTTAAACGACCCCGAAGTAGACGTGGTCTGTGAGGTTATCGGTGGCGTTGAGCCTGCCTACACCTTCACCAAAAAGGCACTTTTGGCAGGCAAGAGTGTTGTTACCTCGAACAAGGAGCTGGTTGCCAAACATGGTGCCGAGTTTTTAAAGCTTGCCAAGGAAAAGGATTTGAATTATCTGTTTGAAGCCAGCGTTGGCGGTGGCATTCCGATTATCCATCCTTTGCATCAGTGCTTGGCAGGGAACGAGATTCAATCGGTTATTGGTATCTTAAACGGTACTACGAACTATATTTTAACCCAGATGTTCCAGAACGGTGTGCCTTTTGACCAGGCGTTGGCAGAAGCACAGGAACGCGGTTATGCAGAGCGGAATCCCTCTGCGGATATTGATGGTATCGACGCTTGCCGCAAGATTGCAATTTTAGGCTCTTTGATTTACGGTCGCCAGTTGCCGACGGATGAGATTCCTACGGAAGGCATTTCTAAGTTAACCTTGGACGATGTTGCTGCCGCTGAAAGCGCAGGATATGTTATCAAGCTGCTGGGGGTTTATCGGAAGTTACATAAGCAGGTTTATTGCCGTGTTAGCCCTTGCCTGATTTCCAAAAATCACCCCTTATCTCATGTGGATGATGTCTTTAACGGCATTTTGGTGAACGGCAATGCTATTGATGACGTTATGTTCTATGGTCGCGGTGCAGGAAAACTGCCCACTGCCAGTGCGGTTGTTGCAGATATTATTGACTGCGTCAAGCATCGTAATGTAAACCGCAGCGTCATCTGGGAGGATGGCGAAGCGGGT
>JAGAUM010000203.1 GCA_017620795.1 Clostridia bacterium | reverse complement strand
TGGATGTTGGTACCGTCATCCAACTGATGAGAGAAGGAGGAGTTGGTAACCTGCGGCCCCTTACGCAAGGCGGTGCAGTGAATGCCGTCCCCTTGGGTGGAGACCATTCGGGGGGAGATGGCGCCCAAAGGCATGGGACCGCGCTCTAAGTGAACATCGTGGTAGGAAGAACCGCCCTCGCCGTAAGAATCGTTCAAGGTGGACAGTGCACTCCAGACCCGAAGTCCGTTGAAGTGGCAGTTTTTGCAGTTGAACAAGGACGTTGCGGCAGTGGTCTTATAGGCACGGGCGGCGAACCAGTCGCCTACCTTGATGCCTGCTTCACCTGCAAGACGCTTGCCGTTGATACGATAGGTGTTGGGGCCTAACTGTTCCATCTGTGCCAAGGGTCGGATCAGTCCGCCGTTTACAGGCAGTTGGTTGAAGGTGTCTCCGTCATAATAGGTGTAGGACATGCCGTCTGCGTACATCTTACCGCCGTGGAAATCATTGGGATAGCCCGGTTCAACGGCAATGTCCAGGTAGTAGCCGTCAGGGTCGATATTATAGACCTGACCTTGGGCGATGGTGCCCTTTTCCCAGTCAATGTTAAAGCCGTTGATGGTTACATTTTCACAGTTCTGCATCACGATGCCAACGGCAGTATAGGTCTGCAGCAGCAAGGTAACGCCCTCACCGTTAATGGTAAAGTCTTTCATGTTCAAAAGACGGATGTGTCCGTTTTTCGGCTGGGTCTTGATGCGGTACGCGCCGGGAGCAATGGTAATTTCTTTCTGGCCTGCGGCATAGGCATCGTTAATCATTTTATGCAGGTCAACACCCTCGTAAACGATGGCGTCATAAACGGGTGAGTACTCGCCCGCAGGGGTAAACAACGGGGTGTCTGCCAAGAACTTCTTTAACCGAGAGAACATGACCGCCGCTTCCCCACGGGTGGCAGAGCCTTTAGCATTAAAGCTTCCGTCGGGATTGCCTGTGACGATGCCCAGTTTAGCGGCTTTGCCGATGTAATCGTTTGCCCAAGGCGCAAAGGTTGCAGCATCGGTAAAGGAATGGGCAGGGTCCACAGCGGTACCACGCATTACAGCAACCAAGCGCATGATGACTGCGGTCATTTCTTCGCGCAGGATGGGCGCGTCGGGCAGTAATTGGTTATTGACCACCATGTTGGGGTCTAAGATGTCTGCTTTATGCGCCGTGTGCGCTACTTTAGCAAACCACTGGCTCTCGGTGACATCCGCATAGGATGCTTTATAGATTTCGGTGGGCAGGTTGGCAACCTTTAATGCCAAGGTCAAGAACTCTGCACGGGTAATCTGCCCGTCGGGGTCGAAGGTGTTGGCGGTTTTACCTTTGATGATGCCTTCTTCTGCCAAGGGAAGTACATAGGATTTCGCCCAGTGGTTATTTAAGTCGATGAAGTTGACCAACGCTTCTGCATCGGCAATGCCGCCTGTATAAGCAAGGGCAATATCCCACTCTGCCTTGTCCCCGGCGATAGCACGGTCATCGGTTTCAAAGGTGATGGTGTCGCCTTCGGCAACCGTCAAAGATAAAGCAGGGATGGTGATGCTTTCACCGTCGGCAATATCGATGTAAGAAACCACTTCCGCCTTTTCCTTTAAGATGCGGACGCGAACACCATCTCCGCCCAAAGCGGAAACAACCGTTTCGGGGATTTGCACGCTTCCGTTACCAGGGGCGGTAAAGACTGCCGTGGCATCGCCTGCAAACAGGTTGCCGTCAACCCCGTTTAAAGTCCAGCAAGCGCCGTCCTCGGGGGTGTAGAGAATTGCCCCTGCGCCACCGGTCATGGGCAGGCAGGAGAGGAGTAACATCATTGTTAAACACACACATAAAACTTTTTTCATTTTTGCACCTCCGTCTTTATTACTTTTATTATAACAAGGAAAATGCTTAAAGGATTTACACAATCATGGATAAAATTTACACAATCTTGACTAAAAAAGCCCCGAAGGGCTTTTTTTAGAGTTCTTTTAAATTGGAAACACTGTCGGACGCTTTGACGTTGGTGCGACCTTCGCCAAAGGTGTTGCCCGAAAGAGTGACGTTGGTGGCGTTGTCCAGGCTGATGCAGACCGACGCGTTTTGGGTACTGTTTTTAAAGGTGTTGTTGCGGATGACAAAATCGGTACCCTCACTCATATGCAGGTCTAAATTGTAGTTGTCATAGAAGGTGCAGTTTTCAATGGTGACGTTATGGTGATCCTGACCGATACCCTCGCCACCGCTGACGGTAAGACCGCCTGAGTGTCCCACCTGTACCCAACCGTTTTTGTAGAAAGTACAGTTGCGGACAACTACATTCTCGGAGTAGCCCGATTCGGTCCAGTCAAACTCCGGCGCAATCCAGAGTCCGTACATGGCGCCTAAAGAGATGTCGCAGTTTTCAATTACGCCATTGCTGGATTTCACCAAAAGTGAACGGGAACGGGAGTTTCTGAAAACACAGTCCCGAATCTCAAAGTCGCTGGAGGTCCAGTCACGGTTGATGACCCAGTCGCCTACCTTGTAGTTCTTTTCGCCCTTTTCCAAGGTGACTTCAAAGTACTTTTCAGCAACGAAGCTGACCGAGCCCACGTCTTCGTTTAAGTTGACGGAAGGAGTATAGCCCTCCAAAGCCTTGGCCTCTTTGACAAAAGCTTGGGTATTTTCTTCGGTGGTGGGGTTATAGAAGCGGATATCGTCGCCTTGCCAATAGAGGGTATGTTTGCTATGCAGGCCGACAACTATCGTGTCACCTTTGACTTCATAGACCTTGCCAAAAGAACCATGGATGTTGGTGCCGTCGTCCAACTGATTTTCAAAGACACAGTTGATGATTTTCGGACCCTTGCGGAGCGCGGTGCAGTGTACGCCGTCGCCCTGGGTGGAAACCATTCTGGGGGAGATGGCGCCCAAAGGCGTAGGGCCGCAGACGTTTTTAATGTCTTGGTATAAGGTTCCTCCCTCACCAAAGGTGTCGGTCAAGGAACAGAGACCGCCCCAGATGTTCATGCCTACAACAGCACAGTTTTTACTACGATACAGGTGTACGGTTGACGCGTTGGCATAGGCACGGGCGCAGAGGTAGTCGCCAACCTTCAGTTCTTTTTGACCTGCAATGGATTTTGCATTCAAACGATAGGTGTTGGGGCCCAGCTGGTCTATCTGGGTCGGTCTTAAGTTAAAAGTTTCGGTGCCGATGACCAGTTCGTGGGTGTCACGGTCATAGAAAGAGCCCATCATGGACGCGCTTAACTTCTTCAAGTCGCTGGGATAGCCCGGTTCGATGGTAAAGTCGAAGTAATAGCCGTCGGGGTCGAAATTGTAAATCTGACCCTGGAAGAGCATCCCCTTTTCCCAATCCACATTAAAGCCGTTGATGCGGACGTTTTCGCAATTAACTAGGTTGAATGCGGAAGTGGAACCTGTTTGCAGGAGCAGGGTGACCCCTTCGCCGTTGATGGTAAAGTCTTTGGCGCCTTCCAAACGGATATGTCCGCCTTTGGGAGAGGACTTGATGCGATACGCACCGGGGGCAATGGTAATTTCCTTCTGCCCTGCGGCATAGGCATCGTTAATCATCTTGTGCAAGTCAATATTTTCGTAAACGATAGCGTCATAGACGGGGGAATATTCCCCTGCAGGAGTATAGATGGGGGTATCTGCTAAAAATTTCTTCAAACGAGAGAACATGACCGCCGCTTCCCCACGGGTGGCAGAGCCTTTTGCATTAAAGCTTCCGTCGGGATTGCCCGTAACGATGCCCAGTTTAGCGGCTTTACCAATATAATCATTTGCCCAAGGTGCAAAGGTTGCGCCATCGGTGAAAGAGTGGGCAGGGTCCACGGTGGTGCCACGCATCACGGCAATCAGGCGCATGATGACTGCAGTCATCTCTTCGCGCAGGATGGGTGCGTCAGGAAGTAATTGGTTGTTAACCACCATTTCGGGAGCCAAAATGTCAGCTTTTTGCGCCGTGTGTGCCACTTTGGCAAACCACTGGGTTTCGGTGACGTCTGCATAAGAAGGAAGATAAATCTCAGTAGGTAGGTTGGCAACCTTCAAAGCCAGGGTCAAAAACTCAGCTCTTGTAATCTGTCCGTCGGGGTCAAAACGGTTGGCGGTCTTTCCCTTAATAATGCCTTCTTCCGCCAACGGAACCACATAGGACTTCGCCCAGTGATTGTTTAAGTCGATGAAATTGACCAAGGCTTCCGCTTCGGCAATACCACCTACATAAGAAAGGGATACTGCCCAAGAACCCCGATCTTCGTCCATGGCGCGGGCGTCTGCTTCAAAGGTGACCGTCTCCCCTGCGGTCACATGCAACGTAAGGGCAGGAACCGATGTTTTGCCTTGAACATCCAGATAAGAAAGGACTTCGTTACTTCCTTTTAAGATACGTACCCGCGCACCGTCATTCCCCACTGCCGAAACGGCCGTTTCGGGAATGGTCACCGTGCCGTTGCCGGGCGCAGTAAAGACTGCTGTTGCCGTCTTTTCCACCGTCGGAACAAAGGTTGTCCCCTCTACGGAAGAAAAGGTCCACTCAGCGGAGGCTTCTTCAATAGAATAGCAAATCGCCCCTGCGCCGCCCGAAAAGGACAGACAAGAAAGAACCATTGCCAATACCAGACACAAACAAAGTACTTTTTTCATGATGCCACCTCTTACAATTTTGTTACATTTATTTTAGCATATCTTCCGACAAATGTATTTGCAAAAAAAGACCAAAAACTTATGAAATGAGCCCAATGTTAAAATATGGTTCCTTTTTTCATGTTTACTTGACAAATGGCTTTCTTCATATTAAAATAATAAGATAGAGAAAATCTCAGGAAGGGCGATGAACTTTGGGACTCACATTAGCAGAAAAGATTATCAAAGCACACTTAGTAGAAGGAGAAATGGTTGCAGGTCAGGATATCGCCATCAAGATTGACCAGACCTTGACCCAGGACTCCACAGGCACCATGGCGTATCTGCAATTCGAAGCAATGGGCATCGACCGCGTTCGTACCGAGCGTTCGGTTGCTTATATCGACCATAACACCATCCAGTCGGGGTTTGAAAATGCCGACGACCATATGTTTATTCAGACCGTCGCACAAAAGCACGGTGTTTACTTCTCCAAGCCGGGTAATGGCATCTGCCATCAGGTTCAGTTAGAGCGGTTCGGCGTTCCCGGAAAGACGCTTTTGGGTTCGGACAGCCACACCCCCACGGGTGGCGGCATCGGCATGCTCGCCATCGGCGCAGGCGGACTGGACGTCGCTGTTGCCATGGGTGGTGGTGCGTATTATATCACCATGCCGAAAATTGTAAAAGTAGAGCTGGTTGGCAAGCTCCGTCCGTGGGTTGCCGCCAAGGATATTATCTTGGAAGTTTTGCGCCTGCTCACCGTTAAGGGTGGCGTCGGCAAGATTATCGAGTATACGGGCGAGGGTGTCAAGACCTTGACCGTGCCCGAGCGTGCCACCATCACCAACATGGGTGCAGAGCTGGGCGCTACCACGTCCATCTTCCCGTCGGACGAAGTTACCCACGGCTTCTTAAAAGCCCAAGGCCGTGAAGAAGCTTACATGCCTCTTTGCGCTGATGCGGATGCAGAGTATGCCGAGACGGTCACCATCGACCTGTCCGCGCTGACTCCTCTGGCTGCACAACCCCATAGCCCTGACCGCGTGGACACCGTTGCCAATATCGGCAAGATTAAAGTAGACCAAGTCGCTATCGGCAGCTGCACCAACTCCTCCTATATGGACTTGATGAAGGTTGCTCAAATCTTAAAGGGTAAGACTGTTTGCCCCCATGTTTCCTTGGTCATTGCCCCTGGCTCCAAGCAGGTACTGACCATGTTGGCGCAGAACGGCGCTTTGGCAGACCTGGTTGCCGCTGGTGCGCGAATCTTGGAATCCGCTTGCGGTCCTTGTATCGGTATGGGTCAGGCACCCCGCACCAACGCCATTTCCTTGCGTACCTTCAACCGTAACTTTGAAGGCAGAAGCGGTACTGCTTCCGCCCAGGTTTATTTGGTCAGCCCCGAAACTGCGGCGGTTTCCGCATTGACCGGCTACTTAACCGACCCGTCTACCTGTGGTGAAGCCCCCGTCGTTGCACAACCCGAGCACTTCCTGATTAACGATAACCTGGTACTGGCTCCTGCGGAAAAGAGCTCCGATGTTGAAGTGGTCCGTGGCCCCAACATCCAGCCCTTCCCCATCAACCATGCGCTGGACGAAACGGTTTCGGGCAAGGCGCTGATTAAAGTGGTGGACAACATCACCACCGACCACATCATGCCCTCTAACGCAAAACTGTTGCCTTACCGTTCCAACATCCCCTATCTGTCTGATTATTGCCTGGTCCCCTGCGACCCCGAATTCCCTGCCCGCGCGAAAAAAGAGGGTGGCGGATTCATCATCGGCGGATCCAACTACGGTCAAGGCTCTTCCCGTGAGCATGCTGCACTGGTTCCCTTGTATTTGGGCATCCGTGCCGTTGTGGCAAAATCCTTTGCCCGCATCCATGCCGCCAACTTAATGAACTCGGGCATCCTGCCCTTGACCTTTGCCAACGAGGCGGACTATGACGCCATCTCCCAAGGGGACGAGCTGGTTCTGCCCGACATCCGCAACTGCGTGGCAAATGACCTGCCCATCGTGGTGGAGAACAAGACCACTGGCAAGACCATTCCCGTGACCTTGACCCTGTCGGCACGCCAACGCAAGATTCTGTTGGCAGGCGGTCTTTTGAACTTCACTCGCGAACAAGCCTAATATATAATAGAAGAAAGAGGGTTTTCTCATGCAAGAATACATCCAAAAAGCAGTCGACCACTATGCCGCTCTCTTAAAAAGTCAGTTAGAGCGGAACGAGCGCATCAAAGCAGAAAAAGAATTTGTCGACTATGACAAGCTGGATCAGATTATCATCGGTGTTTGTGGTGGCGACGGCATCGGCCCCGAAATCACTGCCCAAGGCAAGCGCATTTTGGAATTCTTATTAAAAGATAAAGTTGCCAGTGGCAAGGTGGTATTCCGTGACATCAACGGCCTGACCATCGAAAACCGTGTTGCAGTCAACTGTGCCATCCCCGAAGATGTACTGGAGGAGTTAAAAGCCTGCCATGTTATCTTAAAGGGTCCCACCACCACCCCCCGCGCAGGCGATCCCTGGCCCAACATCGAAAGTGCCAACGTTGCCATGCGTAAGGAGCTGGACCTGTTTGCCAACGTCCGCCCCGTAAAGGTGCCTGACCAAGGCATCGACTGGACCTTCTTCCGTGAGAATACCGAGGGCTCCTATGCTTTAGGTAGCAGCGGTAGCCATGTTACCGACGAGCTGGCAATCGACTTTTGCGTTGCCACCACCGAGGGTACCGAGCGCATCGCCCGTGCCGCTTTCGAGTATGCGCGTAAGAATGGCAAGAAGCGGGTCAGCATCGTAACCAAAGCCAACGTCGTTAAAACCACTGACGGCAAGTTCTTAAAGATTTGCTACGATGTTGCCAAGGACTACCCCGAAATCACGGTAGATGACTGGTATATTGATATCATGACCGCCAAGCTGGTGGACGAAAAGCGTCGCACCGCTTTCGAGGTTTTGATTCTGCCTAACCTCTACGGCGATATCTTAACCGACGAAGCGGCTGAGTTCCAAGGCGGTGTCGGCACTGCAGGCTCTGCCAATACGGGTAAGCGCTACGCCATGTTCGAAGCCATCCACGGCTCCGCACCCCGTATGGTTGCCGAAGGCCGTGCCAAGTACGCCGACCCCTGCTCGGTATTGCGCGCTTGCGTTATGCTTTTAAACCATATCGGTGCAGGCGAGGAAGCCAATAAGCTGGAGCGGGCGCTGGATATTTGTATGTACGAAGAAAAGAAACTCACTGTAACAGGTCGTGATACTGGTGCTACTGGCGCAGAGTTCGCCGACTATGTCATGGAGACCATTTGCAAGTTATAAGAAGGTGTAAAGATGGAATACAATCGAAAAAACGTGCCGGAAGCGGTCATCCGCCGACTGCCGCGTTACCATCGCTACTTGGGTGAATGTTTAAAAAACGGAATCAAACGCATTTCTTCATTAGAATTAAGCAAGCGGATGCAGGTGACCGCCTCCCAGATTCGTCAGGACTTGAACTGCTTTGCCCAGTTTGGTCAACAGGGTTACGGTTATAATGTAGAAAACCTCTACATGGAAATCAACCGCATCTTGAACTTGACCGAGACCCAACGGATTATCATCATGGGTGCAGGCCACTTGGGCTCTGCCTTGGCAAACTACCCCAACATGAAGACCCGTGGGTTTGTAGTAAAGGCCATGTTTGACATTGACCCCAAGAAAATCGGCACCAGGGTGGCAGACGTCCCCGTTTATGATGTTGCCGCGTTAGACGAGTGGATGAAAACCGAAGGTGCAGACATTGCTGTCCTTTGTATTCCGAAAGAAACGGTCGGAGAGGTCGCCCAGCACCTGGTGGACTTGGGCATCCGCGGACTGTGGAATTTCTCTTACGCCGATTTAAAGGTCGAACCTGCCGTTCCCATCCAGAACATGCACTTAATTGACCACGTGATGATGCTTTCTTACCAGATGAAAGAAGCGGAACTGTAACAAATCCGTTACAAACGCCCCTTAAAATTACAGTTTTGTTACAAGTTGAGAAAACTTATTGACGAATAAATAATTCTTTGCTATGATGTTACCAGAGTCAGAGTAGAGGATACTCTGCTCTGACAGGTAACTTTATGGACCAGAAAGAGCACGTAGGTTACCTGATAACCACTCGCTCTTTCAAAAAACTTTTTTAGGAGGAATTGAGAATGAGAAATCTCAAAAGCATGGTAGCATTTTTAGTAGTTGCTGCAATGTTGTTCGCATCGGTTACTTCCTTTGCTTACGGCGATGTTGCTGCAGACGCTGATTATGCAACCGCAGTCGAAGTCCTGTCCGCTCTTGATATCTTAAAGGGTGACGACAAGGGCAACTTCAACCCCGACAACACCATTACTCGTGCAGAATCTGCCGCTGTAATCGTTCGTCTGCTGGGTCTTGAAGAAGCAGCAGCTGGCGCTGCTGGTGCAACTCAGTTCGTTGACGTTGCAGCTGACCACTGGGGCAGCGGCTACATCAACATGGCTGCTCAGTCCGGCATCATTGCTGGTTACGGCGATGGCAACTTCGGTCCCGAAGATGCAGTTACCTACGAGCAGTTCGTTAAGATGTTAGTTTGCGCTCTGGGTTATGAGCCCAAGGCTCTGACCAAGGGTACCTATCCCACCGGTTACCTCATTGCCGCTAAGGAAATGAAGCTGACCAAGGGTGTTTCCGGTTCCGCTGGTCAGGAAGCAGCTCGTGCTATCGTAGCTGAACTGGCTTACAACGCTCTGGACATCAACCTGATGGAACAGTCTGGTTGGGGTTCTGACATCTCCTACGATGTAGTAGCTGGCAAGACCTTACTGTCTGAGAAGCTGGAAATCTACAAGGTAGAAGCTACCTTGAATTCCATCGTTGACGTAGAAAAGGTTAAGTTGACCGTTGAGGATGGCGACGATTACGTTTGCCCCACCAACTCTGACCTGGTTATCGATGGCACCGACGGTTTGACCGTTCTGGCTGCTGACATCGATGCTTCTTTAGTTGGCTATCCTGTAGAAGCTTACCTGGCTGAGTCCGGTAAGAAGGCTCCCAAGTTCGAATTGGTAGCTGTTGCTAAGGATTCCGACAACGTTGTTCTGGATCTGGCTGGTGAAGATTGCACCGTCGCTGGTGACAAGTCCACCGTTACCTATACCGACGCTGACGACGAAGACGTTGTTCTGGACGTTTCTGCTACCGGTATGTACATCAACGGCGAGTGGGTTGCAAACCTGACCGGTTTGACCAACGGCGCTGACATGGCTTACGAATTCGTTCTGAACGAAGACGAAGACGCTATCCTGACCATCTTCGCTACCCAGTACAAGACCGCTATGGTTAGCAAGTACGATGCAGCTCGTGAGAGAATCGTTCTGAAGAACACCGTTGACGGTTCCAAGTACATCAAGCTGGACGAAGATACTCTGGAAGACATGACCTACACCTTAGTTGACGTTAACGGCGCTGCTGTTGAGCCCGCTGACCTGACCGAGGATGCAGTTCTGACCATCAAGAAGAACACCACTTCTATCGACATGGTTGTTTCCACCGCTACCGTTGAGGGTAAGGTTACTGCTACTTCTAAGGACGAAGACAACGTAACCATGTACACCATCGGTGACACCAAGTACTACAAGTCCGCTGCTATCGCTCTGTTCAACAACTTCGCTATCAAGGATGAAGGTACCTTCTACCTGGATGCTGCTGGCAAGATCGTTAACTTCGAAGCTGCTGAATCCACTGCTAACTACGCATGGGTATACCGTGCACAGGCTGTTGCTGGTACCGACGATTACACCATCAAGGTTCTGGACAAAGACGGTCTGAACACCTACACCTTGGCTTATGACACCAAGATTGACACCGGCGCTACCGATAAGGTTTACGCTGATGTTGCTTACGCTCTGGTTACCGGTATCCATGTATTCGGTTCCGCTGGCGTAATCGAAGACACCGACGTTGAAGGCAACTTCTTCGAAATCGAGACCAACGCTAACGGCGTTGTTACCACTTTGAAGGCTGCTTCCGTTGATTCTGTTATTACCGCTAAGTACAGCGAAGCTCTGACCAAGATGAGCGCATTCCTGGCTGAGGACGTTCTGGTCTTCAACCTGCCTGAGGATGGCGAACTGGCTGACATCTCTGTTGCTGGTTTAGATTCCTTGGTTGACGATAAGGAATACACCTTCTACCCGATCACTGGTGCTACCAATGATGACGGTGAGGTTACCGCTATCGCAATCTTCGGCGGTGCTTCTTCCGCTACCTTCGAAGCTCCCATCGCTATCGTTACTGCTAAGGACACCATTCTGGATGCTGATGAGAACGAAGTTACCGAGCTGACCGTTCTGGTTGAAGGCGCAGAAGCTAAGGTTACCACCGACGCTACTTTCGCAATCGGCGACGTTATCACCTACGTTGTTGACGGCGAAGGCAAGATCGATGCTTACAAGAAGATCGCTGCTATCGCTCCTGTTGCTAACAGCAACAACGTAATCACCCTGACCTCTGATGCTACCTCTGCTGTAGTTGCTACCACCAACCGCATCTTCGCTTATGGTACCATCGCTGACATCAACAACAACGGTATCGTTACCCTGAACTACGCTTCTGGTAACCAGTCCGTAACCAACATCAAGTTGGCAGAAGTTGACACCTATGTTGTTAACTACAACAAGAAGACCAACTTCGCTGTTGCTGATGCATTTGACCTGGGCGAGAACGAAGCTGACATCGGCGGCGAAAACGCAGACGTAGCACACTACGCTCTGTTCGTTCTGGACGAAGATGAAAACATCGTTTCCTTGATCATCGTTGAGCCTGTTAAAGATGCTTACGAGAACCTGGGTCTGTAATCTCTGATTACTAACACGAAGGCGAGTGGCTTATGCCACTCGCTTTTTTGTTGCCCTTTTTATTGTCCAAAATATGCTGAAAAGAAAAACCGCCTTGACATTGGGCGGTTTTTTATTTATGATAAAGGAAAGGAGTGATTGGTATGAAGATTAACGGAATCCCTCTACATGATTTACATTTACATACCGGGCTTTCTATGTGTTCCCGAGACAAAGGGGCAACCCCCGAAACCTATGCGCCCATTGCCGCCAAGAATGGCGTGGAGCTGATTGGTATTTCCGATCACATCTGGGACATTCGTATCAAACTGCCCATGGACATCAACTTCACCTCCAACTGTTTCGAGCATCAGTTGCAACACTTTAACGATTGTGCCCGTGTTCAGCATGGGGTCAAAATCAAGTACAGTGCCGAGGTGGAATACTTCTGTGGTATGTTGGGCATCCACGAAAGCAGTGCCGCCCTGTTAGACTATGTCTTGGTGGCTCCCTGCCACTTCCACGCAGGTCCCCGTGCTCTGCCCGAAGAATACAAGAACCACGAAGGGGTTGCGTACTACCTGACCAAGACCTTTGACGAGGTCTGCGAAAACCCCTTGACCCAAGCCGTCGCTCATCCCTTTGACCCCATGATTTTCAGCTATGGGGACGATTTAAGAAAGATTTACGAGCTGGTTGGTTGGGACCGCTTTGCCCAGTCTTTGCAGAAGTGTAAGGACCACAACATCAGCTTCGAGATTAATTTCTCCCTGTCTGCCGCCCGTGGTACACCGCTCTTTAACGAAACCTACTTAAAGCTCTTCAAGCTGGCAAAGGAAATCGGGTGTAAGTTCCACTTCGGTACCGACGCTCACAGCCGTCAGGCTTTGACGAACTGACCCAGCCCGAGGTCTATCGTTACTACATCAACGCGCTGGACTTGCAACCTTCGGATATGTC
>JAGAUM010000202.1 GCA_017620795.1 Clostridia bacterium | reverse complement strand
GTTTATCGGAAGTTACATAAGCAGGTTTATTGCCGTGTCAGCCCTTGCTTGATTTCCAAAAACCACCCCTTATCTCATGTAGATGATGTCTTTAACGGCATTTTGGTGAACGGCAATGCCATTGATGATGTTATGTTCTATGGTCGCGGTGCAGGAAAACTGCCCACCGCTAGTGCAGTTGTTGCGGATATTATTGACTGTGTCAAGCATCGTAATGTAAACCGCAGCGTCATCTGGGAGGATGGCGAAGCGGGTCTGGTTGGTGATTGCGATCATATGGAGATTCGCGCTTTGGTTCGCGTTTCTGCCGAGAATCTGGAAGAAGCCAGAAAAGCCATCAGTTCTGTTTTTGATGTTGTTACTTTTGTCTCGGTCGAAAACGGTCTGGCATTTATTACCGAGCGTGCAGAAGAAGGTCAGTTGAAACGCTCGATTTCTTCTCTGCAGGCAGACGGTACCATCAAGGTTTTGTCTTGGCTTCGTGTAGAAGAATAAGGAGCAGACTATGGAAGAAAAGCAGAATTACCTCAATGACCGCATTGAGGGACGCAATCCTGTGATTGAAGCATTACGTTCAGGACGTGAAATTGACAAGATTTTAGTTGCAAAAGGCGAGACGGAAGGATCTGTTTCCATTATCCTGTCTAAAGCGCGGGAACGCGGTATTCAAGTGCAGGAAGTGGATAGAAGAAAGCTTAACGAGCTTTCCGAGACTGGCAATCATCAGGGCGTTTTGGCGTTTGTTGCCATGCACGAATATGCTGAGGTATCCGACCTTTTAAAACGTGCAGAAGAAAAAGGAGAGACCCCTTTTTTGATTGCTTTAGATCAACTGACCGATCCTCATAACTTAGGTTCGGTGATTCGTACTGCCAATGCGGTTGGTGCGCATGGTGTGATTATTCCTAAACGCCGTGCGGTGGGACTCACTGCAGTTGTTGCAAAGACTGCAGCTGGTGCTTTGGAGTATACCCCTGTTGCAAAAGTAACCAATTTGACCCGTACCTTGGAAGAATTGAAAGAAAAGGGCATTTGGGTTATCGGTGCTGATATGGGCGGGACCCCTTTGTTTAAGAGTGATTTAAAGGGACCTATTTGTTTGGTCATTGGTGCAGAAGGGGATGGTATCAGTCGTCTTGTTCGCGAGACCTGCGACATGATGGTTTCCATTCCGATGAATGGTGAAATTGAATCTTTGAATGCGTCGGTTGCAGCAGGAATCATGATGTATGAAACCTTGCGTCAAAGAGAAACTGGAAAAGGAGGCAAATGAAGTGCGAGCTGTTATTTCTGTAATGGGAAAGGATCAGTCAGGAATCATCGCAAAGGTCGCGACCGCCCTGTCTGACGCAGAGGTGAATATTTTGGATATCTCGCAGACGATTCTGCAAGATGTTTTTGCTATGATTATGTTGGTTGATTTAACCAACTGCAAGATGAATTTCCGTGATTTGGTAGAGTGTTTGAATGCGGTTGGACGGGAAAAGAACGTAACCATCCACCTGCAAAAAGAGGAAGTTTTTGAGTCAATGCATCATATTTGACGGAGGACTGAACTATGTTTAATATTAAGGAAATATTAGAAACCGTCAAAATGGTGGATCAGGAGAATCTGGATATCCGTACCATCACTATGGGCATTTCTCTTCGAGATTGTTGCGATTCGGATGCAAAGCGCTGTTGTGAAAAGATTTATGACAAAATCACCCGACGGGCAGAAAAACTTGTTCGCGTTGGTGAGGATATTGAGCTACAGTATGGTATCCCGATTATTAACAAGCGGATTTCAGTAACTCCGATTTCGATGGTTGCTGAATCTTCTGATGCTACTGACTATGTTGCTTTTGCAAAAGCGTTGGATCGCGCAGCTGAAACTACTGGAGTTAATTTCATCGGTGGATTTTCCGCGTTGGTTCAAAAGGGATATACCGTCGGTGACGAGCGTTTGATTCGCTCTCTGCCTGAAGCGTTGAATACAACCAATTTGGTATGTTCTTCGGTCAATATCGGCTCTACTCGTGCGGGCATCAATATGGATGCCGTTGCGCAAATGGGACGCATTATTAAAGAAACAGCAGAATGGAACCCTGAAAATAAGGGATTCGGTTGTGCAAAACTCGTTGTTTTTTGTAATGCTGTCGAAGACAATCCCTTCATGGCAGGTGCATTCCATGGTGTGGGTGAAGCGGATTCGGTCATCAATGTTGGTGTCAGTGGCCCCGGTGTTGTAAAGTGCGCATTGTCCAAAATTCCTGGAGCGGATTTTGAGACCGTTG
>JAGAUM010000201.1 GCA_017620795.1 Clostridia bacterium | reverse complement strand
TGCCCAGTGCAGGGGTCGAGGTCATGCCACCTGTAATCGAGCCTAAGGTGTTTAAGAGCGAGAGCTTTAAAACATACTTGGCAAAGATAAAGCCGATGACCATGGGAATCAGGGTCATAAACATGCCATAGAGGAAGTAAATCGGCTTGAAATACTCGATAAACTTGGCGCCACCTGCCACACCTGCGCCCATCAAAAAGAGCATCAGACCCAGCTCACGGAAAACCTTTAAGGTGGTTGCAGGAGGCATCATGCTTACCCGACCGAACCGACCGAAATGTCCGAAAATCAAAGACATCAGCAAGCATCCGCCTGTTGTGGTTAAAGAGAAGGTGGTACCGCTTAATCCTTCTGTAGACAGGGGAATCTTAATCAAGCCTACAAACACCCCTAAAATTGCCGCCAAGGCAAAGGGGAATAATCCGTAAGAATCGAAGGTAATGACAGGCTTTTTGGATTCTTTTTTTGCTTCCTGTGCGTCGCTTCCGACCAGTAATGCCCGCTCCTTGTCCATATCTGCCTTGACGATTTTGGGTATCAGCTGAACGAACAGAACCACGCCGATAACGCCAAAGATATAGGCAATGCCGTTGCCAACGGCAACCAGACTCTCATGCTCGGGAAGAACGCAAGCCTTTGCCGCCGAGAAGGCAGGGGTCGAGGTCAATGCACCCGACAGCAAGCCTGCAACGATAGCAGTAAACTCCTCATGGTTGGTTTCGCCCATGGTGCGACCAAAGAAGATGCAAGCCACTGCCGCCAGACCGCCAGCCACGATAATGACCAAGCCCAGTAAGACATAGGACTTGAAGTTCTTTTTCATGTTGCTGAAGAACTTGGGTCCTGCAATAAACCCGACCGAGGTCACAAACAACACCAAGCCCAGGTTTTCAACAATCTTTAATGCATTGGTGGTGTAGTCGGGCAGTTGTGCCTCTAACGGTTGATAGAACAGGCAACCAAACACCAAAGCGATGATGAATACCCCAGCCGTTCCCAAAGAAACGCCCTTGATGGTTACGCGTCCTAAAGCATAGCCAACCGTTGCGATGGCAAACAGACAGAAGACCAGGAAGGTAACGCCTGTAATGGAGATAACTCCTCCGAATAAACTCATAAAAGACGCCTCCCTTATTTGTTGCGATAATCGGGCAACAGCTTGGGCGAAACGGCAGTGGTTTCAATCTCTGCGGCGGCGATTTCGTTCTCGAATTCTGCAATATGACCCAAGGTCAGCTTGCCAACGTTCGTCTCTTTTGCCCGTGCAGCGGCATTCTTACCGGCACTGCGACCAAAGACGATGATGTCTAAAAGGGAGTTGCCCATCAGACGGTTTCTGCCGTGGATACCGCCAACGGCTTCCCCTGCGACAAACGGGTTTTCAACATTGGTGGTCATGCAGTCTGCAGAAATATCCAAGCCACCGTTTTGGTAGTGGAGGGTGGGGTAGACTAAAATCGGCTCTTTGCGGATATCAATGCCGTACTTGGCAAACATTCTCCACATAGCAGGGATGCGTTTCATGATGGTTCCCTCACCGCCCAGCTTCTCAATCATGGGGGTGTCTAACCATACACCGTAGCCATTTCCGGTGTTGACACCGTTTTCACGGGTCGAGCACTCGCGGATAATGGACGCAGCAGAAACGTCACGGGTTTCTAAGGGGTGCATGAATACTTCACCCTTTACATTGACCAGCTTTGCGCCCAAAGAGCGTACCTTTTCGGTAACCAACGCACCGAAAATCTGCTCGGGGAATGCGGCACCGGTGGGATGGTACTGCAGGGTCTCGGCATAAAGGAGCTTTGCACCAACGCGGTAGCCCAAAACCAAGCCATCTGCCGTTGCACCGTAATGGTTGGAGGTGGGGAAGCCTTGGTAATGCATCCGTCCTGCACCACCGGTTGCAATAATGACCGTCTTGGCGCGGGCAACCAACAGCTCCTGAGTCTCCATGTTTACAAGGACCGCACCTGCGGCATGGCCTTTATCGTCTAAAATCAGCTCGATGGCGGCAGTAAAGTCCACCACGGGAATCTGACGGTTTAAAACCTCATCCCGAAGGGTTCTCATAATCTCCGCGCCCGAGTAGTCCTTGGCAGCGTGCATCCGCTTACGGGAGGTACCGCCGCCGTGGGTGGTAATCATGGTGCCGTCCTGGTCTTTGTCAAATTCCACACCCAGGTTGTTCA
>JAGAUM010000200.1 GCA_017620795.1 Clostridia bacterium | reverse complement strand
TGTCAAGAAGATGGTCTTCTCCTCTTCGGCAACCGTTTATGGCAACCCTGCATCGGTTCCGATCCGCGAAGACTTCCCCCTGTCCACCACCAACCCCTACGGCAGCACCAAGCTGATGATTGAAAACATCCTCCGCGACCTGGTGGTATCCGACCCCGAATGGAGCATCGCTCTGCTTCGTTACTTCAACCCCATTGGCGCCCACAAGAGCGGCTTGATTGGCGAAGACCCCAATGGTATCCCCAACAACCTGATGCCCTATATTGCACAGGTTTCTATCGGCAAGCTGAAAGAGCTCAACGTCTTCGGTAACGATTACCCCACCCGTGACGGTACTGGCGTCCGTGACTATATCCACGTTGTTGACCTGAGCCTGGGCCACTTAAAGGCATTGGAAAAGGTCGCTGTCACCACTGGTATCGACGCATATAATCTGGGTACCGGTAACGGCTACAGCGTTTTGGAACTGGTTGATGCCTTTGAAAAGGCTTCGGGCAAGAAGGTTCCCTATCGCATTGTTGACCGTCGCCCCGGTGATATTGCCGAATGCTTCGCAGACCCTGCAAAAGCCAAGAAGGAATTAGGTTGGGAAGCAACCCGCGGTGTTGCGGAAATGTGTGAAGACGCTTATCGCTTCATGGCACAAAACCCGAAAGGACTTTAATATGAATCTGTTTCACCCCTGCACTCCCGAGTCGCTGAACGAAAACCCCTTTTCGCTCATCGGCAAGGATTGGATGCTGATTACTGCAGGAACAGACACCCACTATAACACCATGACCGCCAGTTGGGGCGGTGTCGGTGTTCTGTGGAATAAGAACGTCTGCTTCTGCTTCGTCCGTCCCCAACGGCACACCTTAAAGTTTATAGAGGAGCAGGACCGCTTCACCTTAAGCTTTTTCCCTGACGGCTATCGGGATGCTCTGACTTACTGCGGCCGACACTCGGGTCGGGATGTGGATAAAGCAAAGGAAACAGGATTAACCCCTCATGCGCTATCCTCGGATGCCATGACCTTTGAAGAAGCCCGTCTGGTTCTGACCTGCAAAAAGCTCTACCTGCAGGATATGACCCCCGAAAGCTTTTTGGACCCCGCGTTGGTAGCACAGCACTACCCCAATAAGGATTTCCACAAGGTGTTCGTTGCAGAGATTGAATCGGTTTATACCAAATAAGAAAAGCGTGTGTACCCTGTACACACGCTTATTTTTTCCGCAATAACAACAGATACGCTGCCGCCAACGCACAGGCCAAAAAGACCCCAACCTCACCGCTGACATTCCCCAGCTCCACCACTGCACCGGGAAGCTTTGACACCCGCTCGGCGAGCCACATATAAAAGGAAATGGCATTCCCCGACATGGGCAGAATCAACCGTCCCAAAGGCGGAATCAGCAGCGTCAGAACGATAACGCCCAGTGAAAGGGCAACGGTTGCAGGGAACAGAGGCACCAAAATCAGGTTCGTCAGTAGCGAATAGGGGTACAAATTCCCAAACACCGCCACAGAAATGGGCAAAGCGCCCAACTGCGCCATCATGGTTGAACCCAACACCCGACCATACCACTGCTCAAAAAAGGGATGGATCAGCAAGGGCATTCCTAAAATCAACCCCAAAACGGCGGAAAAAGAAAGCTGGAAGGAAACATCATAAAGCACATCGTAGTCCAACAAAAGCAAGACCCCTGCCGCCACAAACAAATTGGTCAGCCCGTCCGAATCCCGACCTTGGAAGTCCGCCAGCAAGAAGGTGGCAGACATCAATGCTGCTCGCAGAATGGACGGAGAGCCTCCTGTAAAAATTACCAAGAACAACAGCAACGGCAGGGTAATCAATAACCGTAACCGCCTTGGAATAAAGAACGCCAACGCAGTAAACAGGAAAATTAAAATCGAGATGTTCATGCCCGAAACCGCAACCAAATGGGAGATTCCTGCTTTGGCAAACGCTTCTTTGGTGCTTTTGGACAACCCGTTTTGGTCCCCTGTCAGGATGGCAGCCAACAATGCACCCTTTTCTCCCGAATAATGCTCTTTAATGTACGAACCCAAGCCATCCGAACAGTTCCGCGCAAATCGGGTAAAGAAATTATTGTACCGATCCTCGGTCAAAGTCACCTGTTCCGCCTTGAGGTTTCCGTAAACCCGACCTTTTTCCGCCTGTTTGAACTCACCATAGATCAAAATCGTATCGCCAATGGACAGGGAAGGTCCTTCATTATATAAAGAGAAGTAAAGTGGCGATTCTTCCGTCACAATCTCACCCAGGGCATTGGGAAACCGCGTTTTATTGGCTTTGATTACCGCTGTGCTATAAGTTCCGTAATCCTTCGGAACGCTGATGACACGGGCTTCGGTAATCATCCGCGTTTGTTGCGGAAGCTCGGGACGGGTCCAGATATGTAGCATCGCACCCAAAAGTCCTGCTAAAAAGAAGGCGGACGCCAATAAAAAGACCCACCACTTTTGCTTCAATACAAAGCAACCGATGCCAAAAACCGCCAATCCAATCAGCAAAGCGCCCAAGAAGCTCTTGAAAAAGAATCCGCATACCAGTCCTGCACTTAACGTGGCAATGCCAAACACCAACGGTCGTTTCATGGTCTTTCCTCCTTCTTTCGTACTTAAAGAAAAATCCTGCAACGCCTTGCAGGATTTACTTAATTTCTTGATCCAATTGTTCAAACGCTTCATCTGCGAAAAACTCACAGAGAGTAATCCCCAGACCATCGCAAAGCATTTTAATGGTCACAACACCGGGGTTAACACTTTTCCCATACAAAATATTCTTGATGGTTGACGGTGCTACGCCCGACTCCGTTGCCAGTTTGTGAATGGTCATTCCTTTTTGTTCACAAAGGAAAAGAATTCGATTTTTCACCGCAGAATAAGTGTTCATACCCTCACCTCAACCCACTTGATAGACTAATTATAGCCTGTCTGTCGGTTGAATATGGGCTATATATAATACTTTTAATAACAAAAGCACACCTTTTGGTGTGCTAAAATAATTAATTCAGTAATCACTCGAAATCAAACAATTCTTCTATGGTTACCCCAAGAAGTTTAGAAATCACAAAAAGTTCTCTGTCCGTTACGCTCCGAACTTGACCTTCCAGTTTCGAGTAGCTCGTGGGATTCATATCACACCCATAGACCTGAATCTGTGCGATAAAATCCTTTTGCTTAATCCCACGTTC
>JAGAUM010000199.1 GCA_017620795.1 Clostridia bacterium | reverse complement strand
GCATTAGACGAGGTTGTTGTCAATGTCTTTTTTGTTTTTTATAGAATTTTGGATGTTTTCACAAAAATGAGTACAGAAAACAAGCCGATGCCATCAATATGACCGACATCGGTTTGGATTTTATGCGCTTTTTTTGGTTTTCTGATGTAAATTGTCCGCATCTTCATAAAAGTAAAAACCCAACTACCACATAATATTGATTATGTGGTAGTTTTTTCGTTACATAATATTGATTATGCGGTAGTTCGTTTTTTTTTTTGACACCTTTTGTAACAAACATTACAGGAAAAAACGCCGAAAAATGGCGGAAAGGTGACTTTTGTGGAGAAAATGCAACAAATTGATCGGAAACAGGAAATTATTCAGACAACTTGGGACTACATGAAAAAGCACGGGCTAATGAATTCGTCCGTTGGCACTTTATGTAAGGAGACGGGATTAGCGCAAAGTAGTTTGTACCATTGGTTTTCCAACAAGGAGGATGTTTGGATTAGTGCAGGGAAGTATGGACTCGCTAAGGTAGTGACCAAGCTATTTGACTATACCTTTAGTCACACCGATGATATTGCTGGATTTTTCATAGGCTTTTTGGACGAGGTTGACAAGTATAAAGACGAGCTTCGCCTGGCGATTCAGATTACGACCAGTCCACTTTTTGGGGAGCGGATGCGCGAAAAGTCCAGAAGCTTTCGGATCTTTTATCAACAATACGCAGACAAGCTGATGGAAAAGTTCGGAGTCAGCGAGGTGCAAGCCAATGTCTTTATCTATAGCGTCATTGCCATCGTAATGGACTATGTCATTTGGGATGACAAGGACTTGGCACAGATGCTTTTGGATAATCTGCACAAACGTGTAACTAAGGCAATTTAAGAACACTACAGGAGGGACAGCGATGAAAAGACTGAAATCAATCTTGACGTTATTTTTGGTGCTCGGTATGCTGATGGCGTATATTCCCGTACTTGCCGCTAATGAAATCACGGTTACTTTTACCGATGTCACGGCGACCGATTTGACAACCCTTTCGGGGGAAGCAAAGATTCTGGTCGGTGTCAGCGGAGCAAGGGGGGCTGTTTCCATTGCCCAATTAGCAATGTCCTTTGAGGGGGATTTGGAATACAAATCCATCCAGTTCTTACAGGGTGAGAATAATCCGCCTGAATGTTTCCAATACTTTCCCAACGCTGCATTGGTCAATCGGGAAGGGGAGTTAATGCCCAGTATCATCTGTGGCACGCCAATCACTTTTCCTCAAAACGCCGACCTTTTTATCCTGACTTTCCAAAAGAAAGCAGATGCAGTTGGGAATTGTGTTACCCTGACGTTGGATGCGGATAATAGCTATTGCACCGTAGGCGATGTAGACCGCAACGCCAGTGACGCCACCACTATCACTGTACAAGGAGCAACGGAAGCCAACGAGGCTAAGGTTGCTACCGTCCTTTTGGAAATGACTGCGGTTCCTGACTTTTCGGGTCAGAACGAAAATATGCTCCGTGGGAGTGGCGTTTCTCTGACTATCACGGGTGAGACCAACAAAGGCTATACCTATCACACCACGTTAAAAAACGATTTGTTGTCGGATGGCGGACATCGCCTGAATCAACCCAATGCCGCTTTTCGCGTGAGTGAAACTGTACTGGCGTCCGATACCTATACCGTTGAGCTTTCGGCAATTGGCTATGTTCCTTGTGTAAAAGAACACGTGAGCTTTGATCAATTCTTAAAACTGACCAATGAGGATTTCATCCCTGGTGATGTAAACGGTGACGGCAAGATTGAAGAAGCGGATTATCTTCTTTGCAAGACGGCAGTAGAATCGGGTACATACACCGAAGCAGCGGACTTTAATCGTGATGACGTGGTTGATAAATATGATTTGCAGGTTTTTGGCACTGCCTTTGCAAAAGTACCTGAAAAAGTGAAGAACGTTAAGGCAACCGGCGGTACCAACACCCTGACGGTCAGCTGGACCGCCCCTGAAGACAACGGTACTGCTATTAGCGGATACATGGTGCGATATGGCACTTCTGCCACCAATATGAGCCAAAAACAAAAGGTCACCGGTACCTCTTTGACCTTGAGCAAGCTTCCTGATAAGACTACCTACTATTTTGCCGTTGCTGCAATCAATGCAAAGGGCACAGGCGAGTTTTCTGATTCTGTTTATGCAACCACTTCCGCAGGTTCGGGTGGCGGAGGCGGAGGCGGTGGCGGT
>JAGAUM010000198.1 GCA_017620795.1 Clostridia bacterium | reverse complement strand
TGAGTGCAGAACAAGGAAAAGAGGTGCGGGAATCCTTGACGGATTCCAAGACTCTTTGACACAGTTATGTGCCAAAATCATGGTTTTTGGGCGATTTATCCCTAAGAAGCACCGCCGTTTGGGGAGTGGCTCTTTTCTTATGATAAGGTCTTTTTGCGGTCGTCTCTGGGACGGCAACCCATCATCCGCTGATAGGTCTTGGCAAAGTAGGCGGCGTTTTCAAATCCGCAACGCTCGGCAATCCGTGCAATGGGTGCGTCGGTGGTGCGAAGGAGTCTGCGTGCCTCCACGCAACGGGCGCGGTTTAAGTAGCTGACCGCGGTAACACCCGTTACCTCACGGAACAGGCGACAGAAATAGTACTTGGAGAAACCGAAATGAGCGGCAACATCCTCGATACGCACTTCATCGGCAATATGGGCTTTTAAGTAGCGCATGACCTCTTTGATGGTATTGAACTTGCCCGAGCGGCTCCGTCCCCCTGCAACCACGGTTCCCTGACCGTAGTGGCGGTAAATCAAGCTTAACAAATACAAGACCAAGCCTTGTGCCGCGTTTTGGTACTGGTCGGCACGGTTTGCCATTTCCCGACGGAGCAAGTCAAAGACCTGACCCACATCCTCGTTCACCATTTTAGACGGCAAGCCGTTTTCGGTGGCATCGAAGCCCTTTTCACGGAAGTAGCGCCAGTCCACAATCAGACAGTCATAGTACAAGCCGTCCTTGGTATCAAAGGAATGAATGGCAGAAGACGGAATAACCACCAAGTCCCCCGGTTCCACCTCATAAGGCTCCGAGTCAATAAAGACCCGCCCCTTTCCTTTTTTAAAATAAAGGAGCTCAATATGCTCATGCCAATGAGGCCCAATATCCAAATAACCGGGTAACAGTTGATCTTCATGGAAGGTCATTGGAAACTCTTCGGTGATTTCAATGGTCTCGTAGTAGCTTAAGTTCATGGTTTCTCTCCTGATTCAGAATTTATAAAATGACGTCACCCCAACGTCTTTTTATCAAAAAGGCAATATTGTTATAAAATTCGGCAAAAATACCCTTTACAAAGGTCACTTTTATGGTACAATGAAATCGTAAGGTGTGCAACCCAAATCGCACACAAAAGGAGGCCAAAATATGTTTAATTTCCCCATTGGTGTTTTGATTGACTCTTTCAAGTTGCCTTTGGATGAGGCATTAAAGGAAACAGTCAAGATTGGTGCACAGGGGTTCCAGCTGTTCACTGCCAAGGGTGACAACACCCCCGATCAGATGGACAAATCCCAGCGCCGTGAACTGCTTCGGAAGGTTGAGGATGCGGGCTTAGTCATTTCCGCACTCTGCGGTGACTTTGGCGAAGGCGGATTCATTAACCCCGAGCGGAACAAGTGGGTCATTGAAGCGTCCAAGCGGATTTTGGATCAGGCACAGGATCTGGGTACCAATATCGTTACTACCCATATTGGCCGTGTTCCCGAAGACCCCAACTGCGACCGCTATAAGATTATGCAAGAGGCTTGCTTCGAGCTTGCCCGCTATGCAGACTCTATGGACGCACATTTTGCTGTTGAGACGGGTCCCGAACCTGCCGCTCGCTTAAAAGCGTTCTTGGATTCCTTAAACTCCACCGGTGTTGCAGTCAACTTAGACCCTGCAAATCTGGTTATGGTTTGTGACGACGACCCGGTTCAGGCAGTTTACACCTTAAAGGATTACATCGTTCATACCCACGCAAAAGATGGACGGATGCTCCGCAAGGTAGACCCTGCCCTTCTCTATGACGGAGATATTGAAGAAGTCATTTCCCACGGCAAGGTCTTTGAAGAGCTTCCCTTGGGTCAGGGGAATGTAGACTTTGACAACTACTTAAAGGCATTGGAAGACATCGGCTACCGCGGTTTCTTGACCATTGAGCGTGAAGTTGGTGCCAACCCTGCCGCAGATATCGGTCACGCTGCAGATTTCCTGCGCGGAAAGATTGCAAGCTTATAAGGAGGCGTAAAGATGGATAAGAAGTTAAAGATTGCGTTGGTCGGCTGTGGTTCCATCGGTGGTACTCACCTGCTGGCTTACAGCAAAAACCCGAAGGTTGAGATTTATGCCCTTTGCGATATCAACGAAGAACGGTTAAATGCAAAGGCAGATTTGTACAACGTTCCGCAGGAGCGTCGTTTCACCAAGTTGGAAGATATGGTTGCTCTGCCGGAGATTGACACGGTCAGCGTATGTACCTGGAACAACCAGCACGCACCCTGCACCATCACGGCATTAAACGCAGGCAAGCACGTTCTGTGCGAGAAGCCCATGGCAATGTCTGCCGAAGAGGCTGAAACCATGAAGGCTGCCGCTGAAAAGAATGGCAAGCTGCTGATGATTGGTTTCGTCCGTCGCTACGGTAATGACTGCGAAATTACCAAAGAGTTTGTGGACAACGGCTTCTTTGGTGAGCTTTACTACGCAAAGGCAACCTACTTAAGAAGAAACGGAAGCCCTGGCGGTTGGTTTGGTGACAAGTCCCGTTCGGGTGGCGGTCCCTTGATTGATCTGGGCGTTCATGTTATCGACCTGGTTCGCTACTTAATGGGCAACCCCAAACCGGTTTCGGTTTATGGTGCCACTTTCAAGAAGTTGGGCGACCGTCCCGGTATCAAGACCGTAAAGGGCTGGGTAGCCGCTTCCGGTGACGAGACCACCGAGCATGTCTTTGATGTTGAGGATTTGGCATCTGCCATGATCCGTTTCGACAACGGCGCCGTTTTATCGGTTGAAGCCAGCTTCAGCTTAAACACCAAGTCGGACACCGGTAACATCGAGCTGTTCGGCACCAAGGGCGGTGCGAAGTTAAGCCCTGAACTGGAGCTTTACTCCGAAGCCAACAAGTACATGACCAATATTTCTTTGGACATTCCCACCGCATTAGACTTTAACGGTCTGTTTGAAGGGGAGATTGACCACTTCGTTG